>JASJEK010000019.1 GCA_030064915.1 Xenococcaceae cyanobacterium MO_234.B1 | reverse complement strand
GGGGAGCATCCCATTTTTGCCCATAACACTTTCAATTATGCTTTGAAACCCTAGTATTCTCGTTAGTTTGCTCGATGGATTTGCCAAAATGGGATGCTCCCTAAAATTGCTCTTTAGAAAATTGAGACTTAATTTTGTCTATTGCGCTTCCCATCTCGATAGGAAACAAAATAACTGTATTAGAAGGGCTTGCACCCAAACCGTCCAATGTTTGCAAAGTTCGCAACTCTAAAGCAATGGGATTATTTTTCATAATTTGGGCTGCTTTCGCCAAACTTTGTGCTGCTTGTCTGTCCCCATCTGCTTTGGTAATAGTAGCTCGTTTTTCTCTTTCGGCAGAAGCTTGACGAGACATCATTCTCTTGAGGTCTTCTGGTAGTTCAATGTCTTGAAGTCGGATCGAATCAATATGCAATCCCCAATCTTGGACTTGCTGTTCTACAATCTCTACAATACGAGTTTGAATTTGCTCTCTTTCTGATAATAATTCATCGAGACTTAGTCCCCCAATTACATCTCGTAAAGCAGCTTGAGCATATTCTGATACTGCAAAGCGAAAATCTTGAATGGAAGTGATAGCTTTTTCGGGATCGTTCACCATAAAAAATAAAGCACTATCGATCTCGGCTGGTACATTATCCCGTGTAATCACTTTTTGATGAGGCACATTAATTACTAGGGTGCGAGTATCTATAAAACTCACTGACTCCAAAATGGGAATGACATACAATATACCTGGTCCCCGTACCTCTTGAAATTTTCCCAGACGGAGAATTACACCTCTTTCCCATTCCGCAGCTACCCTAACTCCTCCTACAATAACCGACCATAAAGGAGTAAAAATCAAAGCTGGAATAAAACCCTTGATATTCTTCGTATCGGTAGGTTTAAGAAACAGAAACAGCAATAAAAATAAGAGTATAGTTGGCACATAAAACAGAATTCCTCTCAATCCTTTGCCCAAAGAGATATGTTTTTCTGTACGTTGAGCATATACTTTATTACTATTGGTCATATTTCTCTGTTTAAACCCTCTATTCCTGTCTTAAGTCAAAAAACTATGTTTTATAGACAAACTTAGTTTTGTTTTAAGTTTTCTGGTAAAACAATGTATTGGGGAGTGAGTTGTTGCCATATCTTTTGTTTCCAGCCTTCTAACTCTGCTAAAAATTCAGGCTTGTCTAAACCACTACGCCACAAAAGAAAAGCATCTTCTCCTGTTTTGGGGTAGTAATTTTTCCGTCTTCCTGCTACTTTAAAACCGAACTTATGGTATAGTGCGATCGCAGCATAATTGGTTGTTCTTACTTCTAGAGTCGCTCTTTCTAGCTTTCTGTCTATTGCATCTTGTAATAAAGCAGATAGTAATAACTGTCCTAAACCTTGTCGGTGATAATCGGGATGAATTCCTAATAGGGTAATATGGGCCTCTTCTACAATTGACCACAAACAGCCAATACCAAGTAATTGATCTTCTGAATTATCTTCCCGTAAAAATAGCAATAGAATAGTACTATTTGGGCTATCAATCTCTCGTTTATAGCCCTTTTCCGACCAAATACCACCAAAACAAAGCCGATCTAAGGCCAAGATTTCAGGAACTTGTTGTACTGTGGCATTTTGGATTATTAATAATTTCATAAATTGATCATGAATAATAAATAATTAATACTTCTCAATTATCAATCGGTAAAAATTTTGGATAATCATAATGAGTTTATTTTTATCTCGGCGATATTTTAATAAAATTAAAAAATTAAATTGGTTGGTTTATGGGATTTTTTGGGGTTTAGTTATAGTAATAGCTGCGCTACAACTAAAACTTTAACTAGCTCTCCAACTTATAAAATTACTCAAGCTTCTACTCAAAATCAACAGCTTAAGCCTGAAGAATGGCGACCAATAACAGCAGAAGAAGAGTCACAGATTTGGCAATATATTTTAAACAGTCCCTTAGGTATTGCTGCTCTTAATCAACTGGCGATCGAGGGTTTTATTAGTCCTAATTGTCCTAAAAGGTTTTATGTAAGTCAAAAGTATGATTCATTTCAAACTTTATTACAAGTTAAATGTACTAGCCCTAGAGGAATTTCTATTGCAACTCCTTATCAAGAAATGCAGATTATATTGAGTCGCTTTGAGGATAATATAGAAAATTTTGAAGTGCAAAGAATTTATATGTCACAGTAATCTTTGTACGGGAAATAAATCATAATAATCATTAGTGCTAATTTTAACTTGAGATTTTAGTTATCTCTGCTTCTTGAATTTTATTACAAATTATAAGTTCATTAAGCTATTTAATAAATAGCTTACTAGCTACTCTCGTGTCACTAGAGCCAAACAATAGGATTTTAACCCAGGATAAACTAATTTTAGCTTCCAATATCTTTTTTAATCGTTAAAACTATGACATTAGCATACTAAACAATTAATGAATCTTTTTGCTAACCCTTAAAATTATTACATCCCCATATTAAACTATAGGTTAGTATATTACGCTATTTTCCCTAACAGACTTATTAATTATGCTCTCGATAGACCGCAGTTCCCAAAATTCTGGACATCGTTATTTACCTCAGATAGATAATGAGGATGCTCCACCATCTCCCAATCAGCAACTATTACCCCTAACAGCAAAAGTCAATAGTAATGATAATTTAGAAATTGGTGGCTGCGAAATTAAGCTTTTAGTCGAGCGATATGATTCACCTTTATATATTCTCGATGAAAAAACCCTCAGAACTGCTTGTCGGCAATATCGTGATGGTTTCGCTAAGTATTATGGGGGTGAATCTCAAGTAATTTACGCCTCTAAAGCTTGGAGTTGTCTTGCTGTATGTAGCATCGTAAATAGTGAAGGTTTAGGCTTTGATGTTGTATCAGGAGGGGAACTCTATACTACCTTACAAGCGGGAGTAGAAAGCGAAAATATTTATTTTCATGGTAATAACAAATCCGCCTCAGAGCTAGAATTTGCCGTAGAAACTGGCTGTCAGATTATTATTGATAACTGGCTAGAGTTAAAAACTTTAACTCCTATTGCTTCGGAAAAAAGCAATACTCCTGTAAAAATATTACTTCGTCTCACTCCTGGTATTGAGTGTCATACCCATGAGTATATCCGTACGGGTCACTTAGATAGTAAGTTTGGCTTTGATCCCAATCAAATTGAGGAAGTGTTTGCCTTTGTTTCCCAACAACCTAGTCTAGAATGTATTGGTCTTCACGCCCATATTGGTTCGCAAATTTTTGAGCGTCAACCTCACCAAGATTTAGCAGATGTGTTGGTGCAATGGCTGAAAAAAGCGCAAGGTTATGGTTTACCAATGACAATCCTGAATGTTGGAGGTGGTTTGGGAATTTGTTACACCGAATCCGATGACCCTCCTAGTATTACAGAATGGGTTAAAGCGGTGTCTGAAGCAGTAGAAACTGCTTGCGATCGCCATCAACTTCCCCTACCTAAATTAATCGCTGAACCTGGACGCTCTTTAATTGGTAGTGCTTGTGTAACAGCTTACACCGTCGGTAGCTCCAAAGAAGTGCCAGAAATCCGCCAGTATATTACTGTAGATGGGGGAATGTCTGATAATCCCCGTCCCATTACCTATCAATCCGTATATCGCACTGTGATTGCTAATAAAATGTCAGCACCTTTAACCGAAACGGTTACTGTAGCAGGAAAACATTGCGAGTCTGGGGATGTGGTAATTAAAGATGCTACTTTACCTAAAACAGAACCAGGAGATATCCTGGTAGTTATGGCAACTGGAGCTTACAATTACAGCATGGCATCGAACTATAACCGTATAGGACGACCCGCAGCCGTCTTAGTTAATAAGGGAGAAGCTAATTTGATTATTGAACGGGAAACTTATCAAAATCTCCTAGAGCGCGATCGCTTGCCTGAGAGATTGATTAATCCCACCAGTCATTGAAATTAGTATTTCGTTTGACGGTGAGGGATGCTTTCGGTGAGAAAGCATATCCGCCCTCGACAGTTGCTTATCGACGGAAACCGCCGAGTCCGCACTGTCTCGCAATCACCGTGTTGATTTATTGTGTAATATGTAATTCGAAAAGACTCCCAAATCTAGCTTGTATTTTGAAGTTCAAAACACAAGCATTTAACAGTTACTCATTCTAAATTAATTAAAGTAATGTTATTGTCGGGTTTTGTTCCTGACTTAAGCTGGATTCTCTCCAGGATTCCTTCCTGGCTTCCTACCAGTATCGACTTCGGTTTGGTACTGGCTCTAAGCTATGCTCTGCTGGTCATTATTGGAGAGGGAGAGCGTCGTAGTTTATGGATGGTCAGAGGTTTTATCGTACTGATGTTAGCTACAGTAGCTAGCAAAAGTGTTGGTCTAACCTTGTTGGGTTCTCTACTGGAAAAATTAGTTTTGGGTGCTGCTGTATCTATGGCAGTAATTTTTCAATCCCAATTGCGTCGCTTCCTCGAACAGATAGGAAGAGGAGAAATACTACAACTATTTAAATCTTCAAGAAGACAGAGTTTACAATCCGATAGTACTACAGATCGTATTGTGGAGGCGGTAAAAGAATTATCCCAAAATCGTACTGGCGCATTAATACTGATGGAAACTTCTGGTTCTTTGGATGATGAAGATTTTGTCTCCCCTGGAGTCCCCTTGAATGCGGAAATCTCTAAGGAGTTATTACAAACTATTTTTCAAACCACCACCTTACTTCATGATGGTTCTGTCTTAATTCGTGGCTCTCGTATTATTTCGGCTGCGGTAATTTTACCCTTATCAGAACGTACTGCTTCCCGTCAATTGGGGACTCGTCACCGTGCTGCAATGGGGATAACAGAGAGAAGCGACAAATGCATTTGCATCGTGGTTTCAGAAGAAACAGGTTCGATTTCCTTAGCAGAAAAAGGAATTTTAAATCGACCTTTAACCAGTAGTAAACTAAAAGAGTTGTTACAAGCTAAATTTGCTCCCACTGTAGAAAAAAATGCCGTGCGTCTGAGTCGCAAACTGGGCTTCCAAGGACGAATCTTATTAAAGCGGATTTTCCGTTTATCATCATCCACCTCCCAAGAGAAGAAAAATTAAACCTAATTTTTTTCTTGATTTAGTATCCTCATGATTGAGAATTTATATTTGTAATAGCAGATGACCGTTAATCCAATTTCTTTAAAGCAATTACCTCCCGACTTAGACCGCGATCGCCTACCCCAGCACGTGGCAGTAATTATGGATGGTAACGGTCGTTGGGCAAAACAGAAAGGCAGACCTCGCATTCTGGGTCATCAAAAGGGAGTAGATACCCTCAAAGACTTGTTGCGGTGCTGTCGTGATTGGGGGGTTCCTGCTTTAACGGCTTATGCTTTTTCGACGGAAAATTGGGGTCGTCCCCTCGAAGAAGTAGAATTTTTAATGACTTTATTTGAGCGAGTATTACGACGAGAATTGCAAGAAATGATGGAGGAAAATGTCCGTATTCGCTTTGTGGGGAATCTAGTAGCTTTACCAGACTCTTTACAACAAGAAATTGCTCGTTCCATGACAGATACCCAAAATAACTCAGGTATTCAGTTTACTGTAGCAACTAACTATGGTGGCAGACAAGAAATTGTCCAAGCCTGTCGGGCGATCGCATCTAAAGTAGAACAGGGTTATTTACGGGTAGAAGATATTGACGAAGCTATATTTGAGCAACATCTCTATACTCAAGGGTTAGTTAATCCCGATCTCATAATTAGAACTAGCGGAGAAATGCGGATTAGTAATTTCTTGTTGTGGCAAATAGCTTATGCAGAAATTTATGTTACCGAAACACTCTGGCCAGATTTTGATCGTCTAGAGTTTCACAAGGCTTTAACTGCTTATCAGAAGCGCGATCGACGATTTGGTAAAGTAAATAATAAATAACGTCAGTGCGACGAATACTATTCGACGTGAGGCGCGGAATTCGGAATTATGATTTGCAAGGTTTGATAATTGATAACTGATAACTGATTTAACTCTGTAACAATTCTGCTAGTTTATTTAATAGTTCTTGTTCATTATAGGGTTTAGAGAAATAGGCTGAAGCTCCTAAATTCATAGCTAGTTTCCGATGTTTTTCATTACTACGAGAAGTTAACATGGCTATGGGGAGATGTTCAAATTCTGCTCGCTCTTTTATTTCTTCGAGAACTTTATAACCATCTAGTCGAGGCATTTCAATATCACAGATAACAGCTTGTACCGAGAGTCCACTAAGCAATTTATCTAAGGCTTCTTGTCCATCTTTTGCTTGCTCTACTTGATAACCGGCTTTTTCTAGGGTTAAACTCAGGTAGCGACGTACATTAATTGAGTCATCTACTACTAGAATAGTTTTGGTTGTAGATAAATATGGGTTTTCTGTAAAATTCTGATTAGATTGGTCGTTAGTGGAGTGATTTTTTAAGCATTCCTCTACTAGTAGAATCGGCTCAAATAAAGGAATAACTTTCCCATCACCAAAGATCATGGAACTAATAATTCCTGGAGGTAAAGGAATGGGGCTATCAATGGATCTAATGGTATATTCTTGCTCATGCCAAAAGCGACTAATTTGCAGTGCTGCAACTAATTTTTCATCTCCTACTACTATGGCCATAGTTCGATTTATGGCGGGACTACCAGTTAAATTAACATTTTTATGAGAACGGCGATAAACTAGGGTTTTTTCTATTTCCACTAGAGGAATTTCTGTGCCATTCCAATTTATATATTTAAGGTTTTCTGAAGTTTTTATTCGTTCTGATTCTAAAGGTAAAAGCTCTCCAATACTATCGACAGGAATGGCAAAAACAATACCAGCCTGTTCGATTATTGCTACTCTTAAGATGGATAAACTAAAGGGAATTCTTAAGGTGAATTTTGTACCTTTCCCGGGCTTCGTAGTTACTCGAACATCACCATGAATTTCTTGGAGATTATTCCGAACAACATCCAGCCCCACTCCCCTACCTGAAAGTTCTGTAACTTGTTGTGCCGTACTAAATCCAGGCTCAAATATAAAGTCGAGTAGTTCTGTTTCTGGTATTTGGGCAACTTCAGATTGAGGAATACCCATCTGGGAAAGGCGATCGCGAATTTTATCGAGAGAAATACCTTTCCCATCGTCGGTAAGGGTAATAACGGTGTAAGTACCTTGGTTGCTTGCTTGTATGGTAATTGTTCCTGATGGGTTTTTCCCAGCAGCAATTCGGGTTTCGGGGTCTTCTATTCCGTGGTCGAAAGAATTGCGTAACAGATGCATTAAAGGATTGCTGAGAGCTTCGATAACGACTCGGTCTAAGAGGGTATTTTTTCCGATAATTTTGAGGTCAACTTGTTTATTGAACTGAACATTAAGATCGCGAATTACTCTGGGAAAACGTTTTACTACTTCTGCAATAGGTAACATTTGAGTACGAGTAACGTTACCTTGCATGGATTTAGTAGTGTAGTTAAGGTTACGAACTGCTTGGTTAATTTCTTGTAGACCTAGTTCTATGTCTGTTGCGACTTCTTGCAGTTGAACGATGGTTTCTATTTGTTCTTGACATATTAGATGAATATCGCTGTAGCGATCCATTTCTAAGCTATCAAAGTGTTGACTCATTGCCTCGCCTTCAGCAAGATAGCTGTTGTTGTTTAGGGAACTAGCTGAATTTTGTAAGAGTTGTTCTTTATTAGTCGAAGGTACTCCACCTTGCCAAGAAGCATTCGAGGACACGAGAGGCGAGCTTGGTTCGCCCCCAACAGATGTCCCAGATGTCCCATCATGCCTAAATGAAAGCCCATCCGGAGCCTGTTTCGGCTTCGTTAAAAATCCCTCTATAGAAGCTTTATCATACCATTGTTTTAATTGAGTGTTGGAACTTTCTATCTGAGTAATTCTTTGACTCATTAAGGAAGTGATGTTTTGCAATTGTTTTAATCGTAGATTGATGGTGTTGCGGTCTAAAATTAGTTGTTCAAAAAGATTATTAAATTGTTTTAGTTGTGCAGCCGGAACTCGTACCATCTTGTCTTCAGATGGTTTTCTCGGTGGGGATAAGGAGGGGGAAAAGTCATTCGTTTCTGGTGGAATTATGGTTGGTGTTTCTTCAGAAGTATCTAGGTTAAAAGCAAACTCTAAGCCCAGCAATTCTGAGGAATCATCTTCTAAGGAGTCTAAATCTGCCTCGCTTTGGGCTTCTGAACTATCTAGGTCAAAAGCAGACTGTAGCCCACTAAGTTCTAGGGAATCATCTTCTAGGAGGTCGAAATCTGTCGGGCTTTGGCGATCGCTTGGGGCTTCCGAACTATCTAGCTCCAAGGTACTCCCCCCAGCAAAGGCTGAGCTTGTTTGGATTTCTTCAAAAGCGGACTGTAACCCACTAGGTTCTGGGGAATCATCTTCAGAAACTTCTAGAGTTTCGGGTTCGATAGTAGCAGGGATGCTCTTAACTGAGTTATTATTTTCCAGGCAAGAGGGTAATTTCTCAATGCTTCCTCGTAAAACTAAAGCGTGCGATCGCCTCCAAGCTTTTAAAGCTCGCTCTGCTAAAGATGCAATCTCTTGGGTCGATAATAGGGTTGCTGCTTGTTGTTGGATAGACTTACAGAGTTGTATAAAGGGTTCAAGATTTGCCATATTGCCAAAAGCGATTAATTCTTGGGCTGTGGTGGCTAATTCTTGAGCTAGTTCCCCACTTCCTAATTCTTTTAAGTGGGTTTCAAAGCGGTCTAAAACCGTATCGACCCCTTCTTCAAAGATTAGTAAAGCAGGATCGATCCCTTCATCTTGTGCCATTAAGGCATCTTCGTCTGCAACTTCTAAGTCTCCGAGATACTGTTGTAACTGGTCAAAAATTGCTTGAGCCCGTTCGTGAAGCGCACCCTGGGGGCGATCGCTAATATCCGAGTCTGTAACCGCTAATTGCTGACGATATAATTCCCTAATACCGCGCAAGCAATCAATACTTTGTAGTAAAAGGGTTTCTACTTCCATCTTAATTGGACTAGAAGTATAGCGAACCCGCAAAATTTTTAAGAAATCTTCTAAACGATGGGCAACTTGACTCAAAACCGTAAAGCCCATCATCGCAGCACCCCCTTTAATGGAGTGAGCAGAGCGCAAGACTAGATCTATTTGTTGGGAATTAATACCATTATTAGCTAATCCTAAAAGATTAGACTCCATGCGATCCAAATATTCTTCAGCCTCCTCAAGAAAATTAAGGCGAATTTTGTGTTCTGTATCCATCTTATTTTCAGTTAATAAGTTGCTCTATTAAACCAATTCTGGAAATTACTCATGATTAGGGATTATTTATTTATTCATTTACTTTAAACTTAGCTACGGCAGACTCTAGCTTTTTGGCTATTTCAGCAGTTTCGACAATTGATTGTGCTACTTTCTTGGAAGAGATGGAGGTGGCTTCGGATAATTGAGCAATTTTTCGCATCAATTTGGTAACATCTTGGGAAGTATTGGCCTGAGATACAGTTTTTTGGGAAATAGAGCCCATCAAATGGTGAATTGCTTGGGATTTTTCTAGTACTAACCTTAAACTTTGTTTGGTAGATTCCACTAAGCGTGTGGATTCTACCACCTGGGTTGTACCTGATTCCATGACTTGGCTTACTTCCTCGGTTTCCCCTTGAATTGTTCCCACAATGGTGGCAATTTCTTTGGTTGCTGCGGCAGATTGTTCTGCTAAGGCACCGACTTGTTCGGCAACGATAGTAAATCCTTGTCCGTATTCTCCTGCACGCCTAGCTTCAACACTGGCATTAATAGCTAATACATAGGTTTTTAGGGCAATTTCTTCGATAAAAGAGACCGCTTGGGATATTTTTTGGGAAGATTCTCCTAAACGCTTCATTTTCTTGGCTGTTTCCCCTACTGTAGTTCGCAGTTGTAGGATACTATCTACCGTTAAATCCATATCCTTGGTACTGTTCAAAACATTATTATAGGTATCATCAGCAATTGCTTCGGCTTGGCTAGCATTTTCTGCTACTGCCTGAATCGACTGTGACATTTGTTCTACAGAAACCAAGGTGTCGCGAGTTTCTTTAGCCTCAGCCATAGCTTGCCGTGCTAAAAAACGAATTGCCTCTTCATTTTGCTTCAAAGCAGAACCTACTTGACTGTTAGATTTTTTAGCTTCAATAGCTATTTCTTGTAAGCTATCAATAATGGCGTTAAATAAATCTGCAACTGTACTCATTTCCAGGGAGTCCAAACTGGCTCTGACTGTTAAATCTCCTTCTGTCGCATCGGAGACTTCCTCTATCAGGGTATGAATTGCTTTTTCTAGTTGCTCTTTTTGTTGCCGTTGTTCTTCAGCTAAGGCTTGTTGCTTTTCTAGGGATTCTTGTTGCTTTTCTAGGGATTCTTGTTGCTTTTCTAGGGATTCTTTAACCTGCTTGATGAGATTATTAAAGTTATTTGCTAAAGTTCGAGTTTCTAATGTACCTTCTAGACTCGCTTCAATATCTAAATTTCCTTTTGCTATTTCTTGAGTTGTGGCAGATAAATTACTTAAAGGTTTAGTAATTTGCTCCGCTAGAAAAATGATCAAGCCGATAGAAGCAACCCCCAGAACAATAGCAGTTACAGTAAATACTGTTACTAAACTCCGTCCTTCGGTAGATACCATTTCATAGTTTACTACGCCGATTGATACAAGGTCAGTATTGGGAACAGGAGACAAACTATAAATTTTGTTTTGATCTTTTAATAAGGCAACAATGCTGGTTTCAGATAATATTTCTTCTTGGCGAAGCATGACTTCAGAAAAGCCAAATTGTTGGGCAATTGACTGTTGTGCTTCCTCCAAATTCAAAGAATTTTCCCTAATATTTACTAGAGTTTTGATTACCTGTATAATAGGCTCACCACCAACTACTTCGACCCCTTCCATATCTATTTCTTGGTCTCCTTCAGCCTCAGCTTCACCATCTTCAGAGTCGATGTTACTTAAAATAAAATTGTTTTTAGAGTCAAAAATTTGAAATTGATAATATTGTTCGTATTCTCCATCCAGGTAGCTAGTAATAGCAGAATTCAAGGTCTTTAGTGGAATACTAGCCTTAATTACCCCGAGAAATTCCCCAGTCTGGGGGTCTTTTACTGCTTGGGATAAAGCAATTACGTTAACATTCCCTGACTCATCAAACTTAAGTTCTTCAATCGCTCGTCCCTCTTGGCGACTGTTTTGCCACCAACCTTCGTCGCGCTGAACAAAATCAGAGGTGGGCTTACTAAAAGCAATATTAAACCCATTACCCTCAGTCAAAAAGAGATCCACGACCTGAGTGGATTTAACTATCTGTTTTAGATAGTTATTTAGGCTGTTATCAGTTGTTAACAATTTGGTAGCAGCAAACTTTTTCTCTAGCTCGGCGATGGGTTGTTGAGTTAATTTTTGCTCCTGAGCTTTCTTATTAGCTGCTTTCATTGATTGAATCACATCAGGATTAGCAGCAACCAAATCGATTAATTTAAAAGACTCTTGAATAAAAGTCATAATTGTTTTACTTGCCAAAAGAGTATCAGCTTCAATATCAGTTTCCAGCTCTTCTAAAATTTCAGTTTTGGCTCTATGTTCGGTAAGGTTATATCCGATGGTACTAGCAATCACAAGGGGAAGTAATACTATTGGTAAGATTGAAGTCAGCAAACGTCGACGAAGAGTACCAATTCCTTTAAACTCATTAGCTACAGACTTAGTTGGAGAAGTTGCTTCTAATTCTGAAGTGGCTGCTTCTAATTCTGAGTTTTTAGATTGTTGTTCAGTAATCATAGGGAGCAGAAATTATATTTTTATATTTATATTGGTTTGGCGAGAAATTTTGCTATCAGTCAGTTATTGCTAAGTGTGGTTAAAGCTTCTGAGATAGGATTAAAATCCAATATGGGAATCATGGTTTCCTCTTCTTGCACCGCACCACATAGATAAGGAGCTATGTTAGAAGGAAAAGCATCTAAAGACCACTTAATTTGTTCTGTTGCTAAACGCACAATCCCTTGGAAACGAGTCACAGCTAACCCAATATAAATTGGTTTTTCAGAAGTAGTTTGCAATACAATAATTTGATATTCTCGAGGAGAAATTAATCGAGAAGACAACCTGAGCAAGTGAGCTAAATCAAAAACACAAAACACCTGATTACGAGAAGTCATAATGCCAATGACTGATTCTGGCATATTGGGCAAAGGAGTTATTTTCTCCGCTTCAACTATTAAAGACTCCTGCGCCTGTTCCATTGACAATAAAGCTGTCATGTCTAATGTCAGTTGAAATCGGATATAAGTATTCCCTAGATCTAAATTATCCTTAAATAGTTCCTTTAAATTGGCTTGAATTCTCGAAGCTGGGCTAGATTTTTCCATATGTAGATATCTGGCAAAAGTAAACTGTTCATCAACCTGTTGATTGAATGTGGGGGCAGGGCAAGGAAACCTCGCCATCTGCAACCACGCTGTTGGATAAGCAAAGGTTACAAACAAAGCGCTTTCCTCACCATCAAAATTCCTTACTTGCTACTGTACCGACGCAGCATGCTACGTCGGTACCAAGATTTATCGGAATGGATACAAGAGGACTGTCGTTACTTCATTGCCTCTTGTACAACACGAACTAATTCTTCTTTAGTACAAGGTTTTGTTACATAAGCTTTTACCCCTTGTTTGCTTGCCCATAGCAAATCAACGTATCTATTTTTAACAGTACAAGCAATGATAGGAATATCAGCAGTTTCAGGATTCTTTTTCAGTTTACGGCAGATATCTAAACCCCCCATCTTGGGCATCATCCAATCAGTCACGATGGCATCAGGTTTAGTTTCTCTAGTTTTTGCGATCGCTTCTTCCCCATTGGTTGCAGTAATGATGTTATAATCGGCAGCGGTTAAATAGTAGGCTATCAAATCTAATACGGATTGTACATCGTCAACAATTAAGATAGTTTTCATGATTTTTATTGGTTAAGTTAAGTTGAGAAAATTCAATCTTGGTTAAAGTTAGTAATATCTTGCTCATATCACTTACGATTATTTGGCTACTTTAAACCTAGCTACGTCAGCCTCTAACTTTTTAGCTATGGCAGCAGTTTCGGCAATTGATTGTGCTACTTTCTTGGAAGAGATGGATGTGGCTTCGGATAATTGAGCGATTTTTTGCATCAATTTGGTAACCTTTTGGGAAGTATTGGCCTGAGATACAGTCGTTTGGGAAATAGAGCTCATCAACTGGTGAATTGCTTGAGACTTTTCTAGTACTAACCTTAAACTTTGTTTGGTAGATTCCACACGCTTACTGGATTCTACCACCTGGGTTGTACCTGATTCCATAGCTTGGCTGACTTCCTGGGTTTCCCCTTGAATTGTTGTCACAATCCTCGCAATTTCTTGGGTTGCTGCGGTAGATTGTTCTGCTAAGGCACCGACTTGTTCGGCAACGATAGTAAATCCTTGTCCGTATTCTCCTGCGCGTCCAGCCTCAAGGCTGGCATTAATAGCTAGTACGTTGGTTTTTAGGGCAATTTCTTCGATAAAAGAGACCACTTGGGAAATTTTCTGGGAAGATTCTCCTAAACGCTTCATTTTCTTAGCTGTTTCCCCTACTGTAGTTCGCAGTTCTAGGATACTATCTACCGTTAAATCCATATCCTTGGTACTGTTCAAAACAGTACTATAAGTATCATCAGCAATTGCTTCGGCTTGGCTGGCATTTTCTGCCACTGCCTGAATCGACTGCGACATTTGTTCTACAGAAACCAAGGTGTCAAGAGTTTCTCTGGCCTCAGCCATAGCTTGCCCTGATAACAAACGAATTGCCTCTTCATTTTGCTTTAAAGCAGAACCTACTTGACTGGTAGAGTCTTTAGCTTCAATGGCTATTTCTTGCAAGTTATCAATAATGGCGTTAAATAAATCCGCAACTGTACTCATTTCCAGAGAGTCCAAACTGGCTCTGACTGTTAAATCTCCTTCTGTCGCATCGGAGACTTCCTCTATTAGGGTATAAATTGCTCTTTCTAGTTGCTCTTTTTGTTGGCGTTGTTCTTGAGCCAGAACTTTTTGTTGTTCTAATAATTCATTGAGCTGAATGGTACGTTCTTTAACTTTAGCCTCCAATATCGTGAAAGATTCTTTCAGTTTTTGCGCCATCTGGTTAAAAGCATTAGCCAAGATACCGATTTCGTCCTTACTATTGATCTTGGCCTGATAATCTAAGTCACCACTTGCGAAACGGGAGGCAGCAGTAGTAAGCTCCTGAACAGGGGTAGTAATTTTTTTAGCTAGGAGATAAACCCCGGCAAAGACAACTACCGAAGAAAGCAAACCAATTAAAGCAATATTGATAGCAATTTTTCTGGCTGGAGCAAATGCTTCTTTTTGATTTATTTCAGCTAATAATGCTAATTTTTGGGCTTCCAACCATTTAAATACCCCAATTACAGGGACTCCATCGTAATTTGAATATACTCCGTAACCATTTTCTCCGCCAATTGCCGTATCAATAGCTAAGCTGCTAACTCCATTGGGATATTTTTCTTCTAGTAGTGCTTTGTCTTCAAAAAAAAGAAAGCTATTTTTGGTTTCTAAGGTTCCAATCAGATAAGTTTCTCCAGTAGTTCCCAACCCAGTACGTTTTTGAATTAACTGGTTTATTTTCTGTAAATTAAGATCGATAGATAAGATTCCAAGGGATTTTTGATTACTATCTAATATGGGAGTAGCCAAAGTGATTCCCGTTTTTCCAGTGATATTAGATTTATAAAAAGTTGGCTTAATATTTTTGGCATCTGCTGTGAAATAGGTAACTGTATTACTGAGGGGTTGATACATTCCTTCTAATACTTTATTGGTCGATAAAATAATGTTGCCTGAATTGTTAATTATTGATATTTCTTGCAAGGCAGGCTTTAAGTCTTTGAGCTTTTTTAAGAAATTATCTAATTGTTGATATTTTTGAGATTTTGCTGTAGAATTTCTGGTATTGACTAATAAGTCGACCGATTGAGGAATGTTTGATATTTGAGCTAACAGCAAAATATCTTGATATTGACTTTCAAACCATTGGTTAATGTTTTTCTCCTGAACGATTGTAGCTAATTCTAATTTGCTATAGATTGATTCTTCAATATTATTTTTGGCTTGGTTATAGGCATAGATAGCTACTAGAGCAATTGTCGATATAGATAATATTGAAAAAGGAATAACTAATTTAGCTAGTAAGGAGCTTTGCAACTTAAACATAATCGATGAGTATTTGTTTGATGATGATAGAATTATCTATAAGGCAGGAGACAGAAGAAAACAGGCTTTGGGTCTTCTTTACTTTTCTTAACTTAATTTCGGTTATTTATCTCAATTTACTTAGTAGCAAATATTTGTTGGATTTGAGCGATCGCCTCGTTAATAGCTTGAGACGGTGAAATATTATCTACAGCAATTTTTCTCAGAGAATTCCCCCAAACTTGCTGTGTCCCTACCTCCCCGTAAGTAGGATTGAGCAATTCATTAGCGGTACGAATGTTTTGCGCTTGTTGTAAACCTACTTGTAAATGAGAATCCTTAGCACTTTGCCAAAAAGGCTTTTTGAGAAGTGAAGCCATTACGGGTTGATATCTTCCTTGAGAACCTTCGACGTAAGCTTGAAGATTTTGTGGTTGAGATAAATAGGATAAGAAATCTTTGGCTAACTTTTGCTTATTAGATTGGGCGGATATGGATACTTGTTTGTAGTTGCTTATGTATTTCATCTGTTGACCATTGGGTTTTTTTGGCCAATTAATGGTAGCTAGCCTGTTGTAATAAACATCTTCATTTTTTTTCTGTGACCCAGGAATTGATAAACTGTTGTTAATCGTCATCAAGCTGTTGCGACTCAGTATACTCACATTGTTGCCTGTATTATCCCAATTAACAGCATCTGGTGGTACCGCACCTTTTTGCCAAAAACTCGCATATTTTTCCATAGCTTGGATCATTCCTTCACGAGCTTGAGGAGGATCTATCACTAGTTGTCCACTTTCATCTAATATCCGAACGTCGTAAGCTTCAAGAAACTGCTCAAAAGTATGATGAGTATCAAAACAAGGAGACAGGGACAATCCCAAGCTGTACTTAGGCTTATTGCTTAATTTGGGTTGTACATTAATCCAAAATTGCCAAAATCCATCCCAGTCAGTAGGAATAGTCTCTGGATCGATATCCATCTGTTCTAGAGTATCTTTCCAGTAATGAATAAAGTTAGATGTTTGCATAATAGGAACAGCATAGTAACTGCGCTTATTAGTAGCTTTGTTGTAATGCTTTATTCCTAAAAGAGTATTAGCAAAGTATAAATTCTTTTGTGGCTCAATCACCTCAGAAACATCAGCTAATAGATTATCTTGTGCCATGCGAGGAATTAAAGTTAGGTCTCCTGTAATTCCTCCGTCTAGAATATCTGGGAGAGTCTTCGACGCGATCGCTCTTTCGAGCTCTGGTTTAATGTCTTTTTGAGGAATTAAAGTTAGTTCGACTTGATTACCTGTTTTTGCTTCCCAATCAGCGATCACTTTTTTGATTGTTTGATCTTCTTCTTTATAAAAACCTTGTTCCCACCAGATTTGAAGCTTATCATTCTTCTTAGTGTCACGGCTAGCTACATAGCTACCAATATAAATTTTCTCTTTTTTGGCGCAATTAGCTAAAGTCAACCCAAGTACGAAGGAGGAAGAATATCTAGCAAAGTCTCTTCTTTTCATAATTGAAATAAATCGATTTACGATACGATAAGTTGGAAAAATTAATTGTCTTCGCGGGCGGTTGTGATGTATAGGCTCGCTTTTAGAGGTAACACTGGAACTGTTGTTTAGGCTTCCCGCACCGAACCGCAGAGATAAAGTTAATTCCATCTTTTCAACCATCCACCCAGATTAGGAAGAATTATATCTTGGTACTGCCGAATTTCAGTATAAATACTGTCAGAATAAATACTGTCAGACTTCAGTAATGATACCATTAGATTTCAGTATAAATATTGTCGAATTTCAGTAATGATACTGTCAGACTTCAGTAATGATACTATCAGATTTCAGTATAAATCCTGATTACAGGAAGTCTATTCTGCTGAGGGTAAAGATAAAGGTGTTCCTATACCACGGTCATAAATTTCAATATCCCACTGTCCTGAGCGATTCCCCTCAAATACAATAAATCTTCCATTACCGCTAATTGAAGGATTACGGACTTCTCCAATAAAATTTTTGGTAATATTTTCCGCTTTTAGGGCGATGCGGTCATAAAGAAAAATATCTGTTTTACCCAGTTGCTCGGAAACATAAACGATATATCTGCCGTCGGCGCTAATATCTCCTTGATATTGCATACTTTGGGGCTGATTTATTCCTGGAAGAGAAATTAGGCTATTAACTTGTCGGTCATAGAGAAAAATATCTCTTTGGGAATCGCGATCGCTAGTAACAACTAAATAACGACCATCGTGGGACAAATGGGGTGCGGTTTCGGCTGCTTTGGTATTGAGGGTAGCTCCTAAGTTTGTCGTGGGGGGTGTTACATAACCCGATTCTCCGCAGCTAGTTAAGGCGATCGCTATTCCCACTAACCCCAAAAACTTATATCGTTGCCTGGGGTTAAGAAACCATCTCATTACTTTCTTGACTTTCTTCGGATTGAGTAGGAGCAGGCAAAGAGCAGCAATTCACATTATCAAGACAAACTTTGCCCCATTGTAAAGCCCAACGTACTAACTCAACTCGATTATCCGCGTTAGTTTTCTTGAGGATATTACTAATATGATTGTCAACAGTCCGCTTACTGATGTCCAATTCTTGAGCAATTTTATAATTACTTAAACCTGCAACTACCAACTCTAGTATTTCCAATTCCCTTGATGATAGTAAAGCTGAACTATCTAACTTGTGGCGCTCCATAAGTATTTGATCCCTTGGTATATTTACTTATACTACTCCATTTATTGTAAAGGGTAACATCCATAGCAAATTATCTATTACAAGGCAGTATAGACCTTGTTTCTGACAAATAATCTTGGCTTCAGACCCATATGGGGCAAGACTTTTATTGTCGAAGCACGTTAGAAATATACTTTGAAAAATTTTGTGTTGTACTGTATATTATCTTCTGATTTTTTTAATAGATTAACTATTTTTTGTCTTGAGAATGGGGTCAAACCAGAGGGAAAAGCGATCGCCTAAAGCAGTTAAGGAATATTCTGCCTCTGCTTGCTGACGGCACTTACGGCGGTCAATCAGATCAATTTGATCAATAGCTGTCACTAGCCCTTCAATGCTGTCTGGCTCAACTAAAAAGCCTGTTACGCCATCTTGAACAATTTCTGCTGGGCCACCACGACGATAAGCAATTACAGGTACACCACAGGCTAAAGCTTCAATGGCGACATTGCCAAACGCTTCGATCCAACGAGGAGTCATTAACAAAGCGCGACATTGACCCAATTCTTGTTGTAATTCTTGAGTGGAAAGAAAACCCATATATTCTATGGGAGCATGGGGAAAATCTTGTTGAATTTGCTGCCAATAATCTTGGTCTTGTATCTTACCGTAGATTTTGAGGGGAGTACCTGTAGTATTGACGGCTGCGACTGCATCTTCTAGGGCTTTCTCCGGAGCAATACGCCCTAACCAAGCGAGAGTTTTTTCTGGGTGTGGGACAAATTGATAGAGAGATAAGTCAATAGCACTGCTGAGAATTTCACAAGTATCTGCAAAGGGAAAAGTGGCGGCTTGAGATTTGGTATAAACCCCAATAGTCTGGGGATAATTGGTCGCTACCTGGGTCATGATTTGATCTAAAGCTTCTGTCATCGAACCCATACTGATGAAATGGGCAATAGGACAATGGAAAAAAGGAGTTAGATAAAAAGGTAGCCAATCAAAAGCAAAATTAACTATTAAGTCATATTCATGTTGCACCTGACGTGCATAATCTAGCATATTGGCTAATGCAGAATTAGGAGGTAAGCAGATGGGAGTATCTCTTCCTTGAGTTTGTACCGCAATTTGTAAGTTTCCTGGGATTTCCTTAACGGGAATATTGTGTAAAACTGAGCCAATAGGTGCAACTACTTCTATTTTGTATCCCCGTTGTTGTAGTTCTTGGGCAACATTTTGGATGGTTAATTCTACACCTCCCCCTTGTCCTGTACCTAATGCACCAACAGGAGTAGAAATAAACAATAATTTCAGCATAGATAATTAGATTTACTGGATTTAAATATTAATTAGATATATCTTGATTATTTTCAACTAGGCTAGGATTTTGCCACAATGGAACTTTCGGCATTTGATTTAGTTGTTTTAATGCCCACTTAGCAGTTTTTTGGACTTCTTCATCAGAGTCCTCTACTACCTGGGATAAGCGTTTAGTAACTTGGTTCATCAGTTCATATACTCTGGTTAAATCCCTAATCGCATTTTGCTTGACATGAGGATTATCATCTTCAAGAGACATGATCAGTGCTTTATTCATTGGCTTGAGAGTGCGACTAGCAATTTGAGTCATGGCTTCTAAAATTAAGCCTCTTTCTTGAGAGTCAACTTTAATCATCAACTCAACCAAAGGCTGCATCGCTCTAGAATCACCCCGTTGTGCTAACTCCCAAATGGTTTTTTGCCGAATACTGCGATCGCGTTTTTGTAAATCTGCAATTAATTCGAGAACAATATCTAATTTATCTAATTTAGAAATGTTGCTATTAGTAGCAACAATTTCTTGACTCTGATTTTTTTCTGTCTCTTGTGGTGAATTTTCTGTGGCTTCTGATTTTACTTTAGGTTTTTTTACTTTAGGTTTTTTTTTAGGAGGAGGGTCGACTAAAGTTTCTTCTTCCGTTGCTTCGGAGATATTTTCTGACACTGAGCCTGAGATAGCAGGATTTGGGAGATTGAATAAATTTGCTGCTGGTTGTTCCTCTATTGCTGGTTCTAAATTAATATTACGAGTTTTTTTAAATAAGAAAAATAACAAAATCACTGAGATTCCCGCCGTACCTGCGATCGCAAAAACCATCCATAAATAGCTAGAACGATCACCCTGTTTATTATTCCTAGGCTCTTGAGCATTCACTGCCAAATAATTAGAAACATTAGCAACTGCTTTTTGGGCATGGAATGAATTGGGCTTAATTTCTAATGCTTTTTGAAAGTGCTTTAAGGCAAGCTGGTAATCGCGATTAACATCCGCTTTGTAACCAGCTTGCATATATCGATCAAAAGCAGAAGCGGTAATATTTCTAATAGCTTTATTTGCCCAAGAATCATTAGGGCGCAAGGTTAAAGCCTGACGAAAATATTTTAAAGCAGTAACATAGTCTCGCTCTTTATCGGCTGCATAACCAGCCTGCATTAAGACATCATAATTTAACTGAACTGTTTCAATGGAATCCACTGCTTGAACAGTGCTATTTTGACTAGTGCTATTTTGAGTCACAATGGAAGTTGTCGGCTTTGAGCTAGGGGTTTTCGCTTCACCAGAAACATTAAAACCACAACAAGTTATCCCGAAAGCTAATAGGAAAGACAAACGACGCTTAATCATAGATGGGACAAATAACGCTTACAACAGATAAGCACAATCAACAAATTTAATCTTAGGGCTAAAGTGTTTCAATACTAGCATTTGTATTGAATTATTCTGTTAACTCTGCTCAGTAGTTTTCTCTATGTTTTTACTAATTACAAACACCTCATAATTAAAGTGTATTCTATATTTTATGAAAATTTTTATCGCTATTTTATGAAAACTTTTATTGCTCCTGTCTTACAGCGTTTTTTCTTGAACGGTTGGATGATTACAGTTTTGGCGATCGCATTTATTATTGCTACGCCAGTTATCTTTGTTTTTAGCAGTATATTTACGGATGCTGAAGAAATCTGGCAACACTTAATAGATACTGTACTGATTGACTATATTACTCATTCCCTCTGGCTGATGGTGGGAGTGGGAATAGGGGTTTTAACTATTGGGGTGGGTACAGCTTGGCTGGTTACAATGTGTCGTTTTAGGGGTGGTAGCTGGTTAGAGTGGTTATTGCTATTACCTTTGGCTGCACCAGCTTACTTACTAGCTTATGCCTATACCAATTTATTAGACTATTTTGGTCCTGTACAAACAGCATTGCGGAGTATCTTTGGTTGGACTAGCATCCAAGACTATTGGTTTCCCAATATTCGCTCTCTTTGGGGTGCAATAGTAATGCTAATTTTGGTGTTGTATCCCTATGTCTATTTGCTGGCGCGAGTTGCTTTTTTAGAGCAGTCAGTATGTACTTTAGAAGCTAGTCGCTCTCTGGGTTGTAACCCCTGGCGCAGTTTTTTTACTATTGCCTTACCTTTAGCTAGACCATCTATTATGGCTGGTTTAGCTTTAGCATTGATGGAAACCCTAAATGATTTTGGGACAGTAGAGTATTTTGGGGTGACGACTTTTACGACTGGTATTTATCGTACCTGGTTAGGGATGGGCGAAAGATCGGCAGCAGCCCAATTAGCTGCTTTTTTAATGCTGTTTATTCTGGCTTTAATTGTGTTAGAAAGATTATCTCGTCAACAAGCAAAATATTATCAAACTGCTGCTTCTAGACAACAACTCCCCAAATATGAACTGGGTTTCGGACGAGGTATCTTAGCTGCAATAGCTTGTTTGCTTCCTGTGATGCTAGGTTTTATCATTCCTGCGGGTTATCTGTTACAGATGACTCTAAATAATCTCGATGCTACTTTAGATGCTGATTTTTGGAGTTTAACTCAGCATAGTTTTATTTTAGCCGTTGCTACTGCTGCGATCGCGGTAATTATTGCCCTCATTATGGCTTATGGACAAAGACTCCAACCTAATTGGGTAATGGGTACCGCAGTGAGAATTGCTGCAATGGGTTATGCTATTCCTGGCTCGGTAATTGCGGTGGGAATATTAATTCCTTTAGGCAATTTTGATAATAGTCTTGATAGCTGGATGCAAGCTAATTTTGGTATTGCTACAGGTTTATTACTTTCTGGGACAGTATTTAGTTTAATATTTGCCTATATTGTGAGATTTCTCGCTGTCGCTTTTAGTTCCACCGAATCTAGTTTAAATAAAATTACTCCTAGTCTGGATGATGCTTCTCGTAGTCTTGGTTACACCGCTACTTCTACTCTAGTAAAAATCCACGCACCTTTAATGGCTGGCGGTTTATTAACTTCTGCTATGTTGGTCTTTGTGGATGTGATGAAAGAATTACCAGCTACTTTAGTAATTCGTCCCTTTAATTTCGATACTCTAGCAATTCGAGTCTATCAATATGCTTCCGATGAAAGACTCATTGAAGCCTCCGCACCAGCCCTGGCAATAGTGATAGTGGGAATTATTCCTGTTATTTTATTAACGTGGAGAATTACTCATTCTAGAGGAGAAAGATAATTATCATTGCTTATAAGTAGATGATCTTAATTAATTGTTAAATAATGAAGATAGGGAATAGGGCATAGGGAGAAGAAAACAATTTTATGACTACCCAAGAATCAAAACAACAATACGAAGGAGCTATTTTAAATCAGCTAGTGAAGAATGCAGAGAGAATAGCTGTTGTCGAGCGTGATATATCTGAAATGAAAAAAGATATATCTGGCATAAAAACTACTTTGTCAGAAGTACAAAAAACAACTGAAGAAATTAAGTCTGTAATGGGATTGCTCAAATGGATTGGTGGTGGAGTCACAGCTATATTGTTGTCTATTCTGGCAAATTTTGTATATTCTTTCTTGAGTTGAAGCTACTTATAATGAATTTCCACGGAATATACAAAATGTTAACATTCTTTTATTCAGAAAAATTTAAATATTTAGTACCAGATTTATTTTTGTGTTCTTATCATTGTAATAGTTGTAGGTTTAATATTAAAAAAGTTGAATAACAATAATAAAAAATATATTTGGTGAAAATGAATTTAGTGAAAATATTTGATTTTCTAAAAGCTAATTCTAAAAAGATTAATAGTCCTGTACTCAATCAAACAATTCAACAATTTGACTTGGAATATTTGAAATCTAATGAAAGAAGTAATTTCTAGATTCAGAGAATTACAAACCCAGTTACGCGATCGCTGGCAAAATGTCGATCTTTTTGAGCAGGATAATTGTGATATTTTAGTTATCCCTTCTTTTAGTATCGATCCGCAAC
>JASJEK010000124.1 GCA_030064915.1 Xenococcaceae cyanobacterium MO_234.B1 | reverse complement strand
ATGCTGTTTCTCAAAAATTAACAAGGGAAATTCGCCTACCTAGATTGCTCAATCCCTTGATATATCAAGTCTGCGCAGGCAGACCAGGCTCATTTAGGCGCTAATTCTATTCCCTAGCCTTAACATTGAGATTACTAAATTTGAGAGGGAATTAATTTATACAGAGGCAATAATTAATTATTAATTATCAATTATCTATTAATTAATGTGATGTTTACTTCCCTAGAAGCAGCTTTAAAACATTTCTTTGGCTACGATCGCTTTCGGGCAGGACAAAAGCAGATTATCCAAGATGCGATCGCAGATCGAGATTTATTAATTATTATGCCTACAGGTGGAGGTAAGTCTCTGTGTTTCCAACTACCAGCTTTACTCAAGTCGGGTTTAACTATCGTAGTGTCACCGTTGATCGCTTTGATGCAAGATCAGGTAGATGCCCTACAAGATAATGGTATCGGTGCAACTTTCCTCAACAGTACTTTAACCTCTGAACAAGAGCGATCGCGTCAGCAAGAAATCCTAGAAGGTAAAATCAAATTACTTTATATTGCTCCAGAAAGATTATTAAATTCCAAGTTTAGCGGTTTTTTAGCTGAGATTTTTCACAGTGTCGGCATAAGTGCGATCGCGATTGATGAAGCTCATTGTGTTTCAGAGTGGGGACATGATTTTCGTCCTGAATACCGACAACTGAAACAGTTACGCCGACAATACCCCCAGATACCCATATTAGCTCTTACTGCTACTGCCACGAAAAGGGTACAGCAGGATATTATTCAACAGTTAGAATTACGCCAACCTAATATTCATCTTGCCAGTTTTAACCGCCCAAATATCTACTACGAAGTAAAAACTAAAGAGAAAAATAGCTATTATCAATTACTCAAAGAGGTTCGTCAACAGTCAGGATCGGGAATAGTCTATTGTCTGAGTCGCCGTCGGGTAGATGAAATTGCGTTTAAACTGAACAACGATGGTATAGATGCTGTACCTTATCACGCAGGAATGAGCGATCGCGATCGCACAGAGAATCAAACTCGCTTTCTACGGGATGATGTTAGGATAATTGTCGCAACTATTGCCTTTGGGATGGGGATAAATAAACCCGATGTGCGGTTTGTCTTTCACTACGATATTCCTCGCAGTTTAGAAAGCTTTTATCAAGAGTCGGGAAGAGCCGGAAGAGACGGAGAAATAGCAAAATCTATTTTGTTTTTTAGCTCAGGTGATATCAAAAAAATCGACTATCTCATTGAACAAAAACCCGATCCTGATGAACAAAGAATTGCTCATCAACAACTCAATCAAGTAATAGATTATGCAGAGGGTGCTGATTGTCGTCGTACCATTATTTTGCGCTATTTTGGGGAAAGATTTAGGGGCAATTGCGGTAAGTGTGATAATTGTCTTAACCCCAAACCTATAGAAGACTGGACAATTGAAGCCCAAAAGTTTCTTTCTTGTGTTGTTCGTTGTCAAGAAAGATTTGGCATGACCCACATTATAGATGTACTGAGGGGTTCAAGGAGACAGAAAATCGAAAAACACGGACATCATCTTGTATCTACTTACGGTATTGGGAGAGATAAAAGTGCAGCAGAATGGAAAATGTTAGGCCGTTCTCTGTTGCATCAAGGTTTATTAGGAGAAACTAATGATGGTTATCGTGTTCTCAGATTAAATAAACGCAGTTGGGAGATTCTCAGGAAACAGCGCTCAGTTGAAATTGCTGTTAGTAATCAACATAAATCCCGTGCTAATGCAGTTCATAATCCTCACAAAGCAGAAGCAGAAGTTCTCTACGAAAAACTGAAAGTATTACGCAAACAAATTGCCGATTTACAGTCTGTTCCTCCCTATGTCATTTTTGCCGATTCTAGTTTGAAATTAATGGCACAACTCCAGCCGAAAAATACTAAAGAGTTTGCCAATATTTCTGGAGTTAACAGCTACAAACTACAACAGTATGGAGAAAAATTTTTATCTGTCATTCAAGATTTTGTGCGATCGCAAGAGTTGCCCAAGCCCTTACCAAATAAAAGCCAAATGCAGACTTTGCAACTCCATCTGCAAGGTTTAACTGTAACAGAAATTGCCCAAGAAAGGGGTTTAGCAATAAGCACAATTTGCACTCATCTCAGTGAATTACTAGAAATGAATCAACCAGTAGCCTTAAATAAATTAGTTGCTCCTGATATTCAAAAAATTATCTTAGAAGCCATTGCTCAACAGGGAGATAAATCCCTCAAAAGTCTTAAAGAAGCCTTAGGAGAAAGTTACACTTATAACGAAATTAAATTAGTTGTAGGTTGGTGGCGCAGTCAACAACAAGATAATACTAATTAGACAGGGAAAATCGTTTAAAATGTAAAATTTTAAATGCTAATAAATAACCTAAATACCGTAAATATTTAAAATCTTAAAATCCTGGTAATGAAATTAGAAGAAATAACTTATGAAATAATTGGTTGTTGCCTGAAAATACACAACACATTAGGCAACGGATTCCAAGAAGTAATATATCAAAGATGTCTAAACATAGAACTAAAAAGAACAGGATTAAAATTTGGTAGAGAAATATCACACAAAATCTTTTACAAAGGAATACACGTAGGAACAAGAAGAGCCGACTTCACAGTAGAAGACAAAGTAATAGTCGAATTAAAAGCAGTAATCAACCTAGAAAACGTCCACCTAGCACAAGCTAAAAACTACGTAGTTGCCTATAACTTTCCCGTTGGCTTACTGATAAACTTTGGCTCAACCAGCCTACAATATAAAAAAATATTTAACCCCAAACATCAACCAGAATTAAAAGAATGAGAGAATGTACAGGATTAGCTACTAGATGAGATCAATAAATTTAATAATAATCAATTCATTATCTTCAACACCCAACCAATAACCTAAATCCTGTCAATCCTGAAAATCCTCAAAATCCTGATCCGATGCTGGGGTTATTTATCCTAACTAATTTATAAACTGAGTGTTGACTTAGTTGTTGATACTCTTCAGGTTTGAGTTTAGCAATTTTCCTCAGTTCTTTTTCCCTGCCAATTACTAAAATTGTTTCAGACTTGATAGTATCTTGATTACTAGCCCAATATTCTCTATAGCGATACTTCTTTTTAAAAAATAAAATTGGTTTTTGACTGTAAAAAACTAAACTAGGTTTCTTAAAACCTACCATTAAAATTAATTCTTCTGGTTGCTGAAATTGATTAATGTCATAAGCAATTTCTCTCAAAGGTAACTGTCGATGAGTATCAACAAAAAAGGAAGCAGGCATTAAAACTACACTAATAAAAATTAAAAATCCAATTAAATTAATCCCAATAATCCAACGCCAAAGTTTAATTTTAGTTAGGCAAAAAGCGATCGCAATCCCCATTGACCCCCAGACTATTGCACCTCGTAAAGTCAATCCTGTAGCTGCAACTACGCGACTTAACTTAGGAATAGCTGGGTCATGACCAATAAAATTCGGACTTATATAAAAAGCAACTCCTAACAGCAAAGCTAACAATAAATTAAATATAATACTAATTAATAGTCCTCGGTCTATTTTCTGTTTTGTAAACTGTTCTTGACGGCGAAAGATGCCGAACTTGGTGAACCATTTCCCCTCGCCGTGTTGTGTTATAGCATCACTCCATAACAATGCTACTAAAATCGCAGCAGCAGGAATTAAAGGCAATACATAACTGGGTAATTTAGTAACAGAAATAGAAAAAAAGACAAAGATACAAATAAACCACCAAAAAGCAAATATTTTGAGATGATACTGTCTGGGTTGCTTGCGCCAATAATTATATTGCCACCATCGCGATCGCATAATACCTAGAGGCAAATAAACAGACCAAGGAGCAAATAAAGCGAGGACAATTATAAAATAAAAATACCAAGGAGCATCATGTCCATTTACCACATCGGTAAAGCGTTCAAAGTTATGATAACCGAAGAAAGAATCAATATATGACTGACCATTTTCGAGAATTACTAACACATACCAAGGAACAGTAATAACTAAAAAGATAGTTATGCCCCACAATAACCTTATCTCTCTAACTACTGACCAAAACTGATTAACATAAACTAAAAAACAGAAGATAATTAATCCAGGTAAAACAACTCCTACTGGACCTTTAGTTAATACTGCTAATCCAGTTAAAATATAAAAACTTAAATACCATTTATTAGGTAGCTGTAATTGTTTTTTGATTACTGTTAATTTATTACTCTTTACTTCAGAAGCATATCCTAGAAAAAAACAAAACAAACCACTCCCCATACAGCCACTTAATAGCATATCAGAGACTCCCATGCGTCCCCAGATAATTGTCTGAAGATTTAACCCTATTAAAGCACTACCGATACAAGCAGCTAACCATAATTGTCGATGATTTTTCTGCGCACTAAAATCTTTAGTTTTAGAGTTAGTAAACCCAAAATATCTTAGAGTATAAAAACCTAATATTATTAAAGCGATCGCAGATAGGGCAGAAGGTAGGCGCACCGCCCATTCATTAACCCCTATTACTTTATAACCGATTGCCATTAACCAATAAATTAGAGGTGGTTTATCAAAGCGAGTTGATTCATTAAAATAAGGTGTTACCCAATTTCCTGTTACCGTCATTTGACGGGCTGCTTCGGCAAATAAAGGTTCAGTTTCATCTACTAAAGCAGTACTTCCCAGATGCCATAAAAAGGCGATATAACTAACTACTAATATCCAGATTACTGAAACTATCCAATAGATATGACCATATTTTATAGGCGATCTCGGCTCTGCCGAGGTACGGAGCGATCGCCACCAATGCTTAATAATCTCCAAGGGAATTACAAGAATAAACTTAATTTTCAACTATAGCTATAGTAAAGCATCCATCAAAAACTGGTATAGAGAAGACCTTGCTTACATTCACCATGTTGGTTTTATAGAGAAAATACTTAAGACAAATCAAATGAAGTAGGGGGCAATGGCCATTGCCCCCTACATTAAATATTATTGTCCTAATCTATCGTTCGGTTGTTATATCAGATAGATGTCAACCAGCTACTAACATCAATACCTAAATAATGACCTAGATTTAGTAATGGTTTGAGTTGTAGTTTATCCCAAGGACAACTTTGATCTGATCCTAAGCAATTAGGTACTATTTTTTGACCCAGACAATTGTAGTAGGCTTCTTGGACGTAACCAAAATATAAATGGAGATTGAGTTGATTAGCAACGTCAATAATCGTTTCTAACCTTTCGATATCCGTTTCTAAAGTATTAGGTTCTCCATCATAAAGGATTTGCCACAATATTCTGAGCATAAATTGTTCCAGAATTCTCTTGGCTTCAGGAACATTGAGACTACAGTTAAGATGATTGGCTTCTATGGCGATCGCCTCTAATTCTGCTAGATGATTATCAATAGCCTGGGGATCTTCAATGGCTTTTTCCAGGTGTGATAAAGCTTCTACACAGCGATGGGAAAGGGCAACTTCCGCTGCTACTTGCAATTCTTGAGGGACAGGTAATCCTTCTCTTTGAAAAGCTACCAAAATTGTATAATTTTCCCGATATACCTGAGTATAAAGCTGATCGAGATGTTTTTTCGTCTTGTCAGTTAACTGGCTCATGATACGATGCCTTTCTTCAGCAAACAAATGTTGTAAGCCAAAGTGGCGATCGCCAAAAGCCTGATTCATAATGATAATAGTTTGGGCTACACTGGCGTGTTTTAAAGCTTCAAACAGTTGCTGTTTCAATTCGTTGTAAGCTAGACGACTAGCAAAAGGTTTAATGCAGCAGTGAAAATCCCAACCTCCTAAATGAAAGGCTGCAAAGGTTAAGTGTTGGATCTCTCTGGTTATCTCGGAAGTTAACCTCACTTGACCCACTGCTAGTGTAAGAGTTCCTAAGTGTTGTTTTTGATAATCTAATTGTTCGGCAATGTAACAATAAACTTTTTCTTCCCTGGGATACTTAGTAAACAGAGAACTAATAGCATAGTGTGCAGCTACTTGTTCGAGACTAATTTGGGAGGGAAGAACTAATTGACGATATACTTCTGCACCATTTCCAAAGGTTTCCACATTGCTTGGTGCTTGTGCTAAACGGTGGATAAATTCCTGTTGTAAATTAACTCCCCCTACTTCTCCAGCTAATTCTATGGCACGAGAGGCATAACGTAGGATTTGGACACCTTCAGGACGAGAAATTTCTTCAAAAAACCAACCGCAGCTAGTGTACATTAGCAAAGCGTGACGCTGCATTTCTAAGAGGCGTAAAGCGTCAATTCTCTCTGACTCGCTAAGTTGGCGTGCTTGATGACGGGTTAAAAACTCTTGAACTTTTGGCTCATAGCGATCGCTGATTACCTGAATATACTCGTCTCTCGCTAACCAAGGATCCCGAAATAAACTATCCCCTATTTCTTCATAAACTCCAATTAATTTATCTCGCAACCAGTTTAGAGATTCTCTTAGAGGTTTGCGCCATTTTTGATGCCATAAACCTCCACCACCGCAACCACAGTCATCTTGCCAACGATCTACTCCATGGGAACAACTCCAAGCGGTAACAGGTTTAAGGACAACTTCCCAAGTAGGAGGATTGATACTCAGGTAATGGGCGTAATTAGTGACAGTCCAACCTCTAGAAGCAAATACTTTACCAAAAGCATAAGCTAAACACTTTTCTGTCCCTCCTTTATGATGACCAAAGGTTTCCCCATCGGTAGCAACATTAATCAGTTGAGAAGGGTGATTATCTCCTCGAATTGCTTGTCCAATTCTTCCTGCTAAATTGTCTGCCGTATTAAGAACGTCGTTGAAGCCTATATCACGGGAAATTGGACCATCATAGAAGAAAATATCCAGATATCTGCCATCTTCAATAAAACAACGATAAGGACGAGTCGGGTCGATCTGAGAGCCTCCTACTTCATGCCATTCTGGTTCAGTACCTTCTTCTTTAGTAAGGGGGCGACATCTTTCCGCTTGGGAAGGCGCCAGAATAATGAATTTAATGTCTTCATCAATTAACGCTTCAACAGTGTCGTAGTCGATCGCTGTTTCTGCTAGCCACATCCCTTCCGGTTCACGCCCAAAACGAGACCGAAAATCCGCTTTTCCCCAACGAATTTGGGTATATTTATCTCTCTTATTGGCTAAGGGGAGAATAATATGATTATAAACCTGTGCGATCGCGTTACCATGTCCGTTTAATCTAGCACTACTTTTGCGATCGCCTTCAATGATGCGCTTATAGACTTCCAGGTCATATTTTTCTAACCAGGACATCAAAGTTGCACCAATATTGAAACTGAGATATTCAAAATTGTTAACAACGTCAATTACTTGCTGGCGATCGTTTAAAATTCTGGCAAAAGCATTAGGTCGATAGCATTCATCATAAATGCGCTCATTCCAATTATGATGGGGATTGGCACTAGGTTGACGTTCAATTTTATCTAGATAGGGATTTTCCCGTGGTGGTTGATAAAAATGACCATGAATAGTTACGTATATTCCCTGGGCTTGCTCTAAAGGATTAATTTTGGTTTTTTCGAGAGAGGAAGACTCTTGAATATTGACTTCTTGAATATTGACGGTGGGGGAGGCAGAGGTTTCCTCTGCATATTCAACCACCGTGTTGACTTTTTTTGTATCAGATTCCATAAGTTTTAATCCCTAATTAACTCAAATTAATTGTGTTTCAAATTCTCTAGTCTAAGACTTATTACTTTATTCATTTAAGCTCAATAAAATAACAGTTGAACTTCTGAGAAGCTATTTTTACAAAAGTTTCATCAAATAAAGAAGTTCTAACAAAGATTAGTGTAATAAATTTTCATTTTGTGTTTTTTTATTAAGCAAGAAACTGATGATAAGTTTTTTTGAATTAAGATAGTTTATTTAGCTGGAACAAGCCTAGATTTAAGAGTAGTAATTTTTTTTCTAATTTTTTGTTGAGTTTCAATATCTCTTACGTGAGGTAATACAGTTGACCAAGCCAGAATTTGTGCTTGGGTTATATCTGGATTGGTATTGAAAAATTCAGGATTAGGAAAATAGTTAGCTGTAATATTGTTTTGTAGGTTTGGTTGCTCCTGTTCGCTCCATTGCTTGATTTGAGAATAAGAGAATTGCGCTGCTTGTATATCCCCTAAAAAGAATAATTCATCATAAGCTTTATAAAGCCATAATAAGTAATATAGTTGGGAAGAATTTCCAGGAGATGCAGAATTTAAAATCTGCTCAATAAAAGCAATACTTTTTTCTGGTTGACCAGCATACATTGTATTAGCGTTAGCAAGAGTTAGGTAAGCTGCTATAAATTGGACATCATAATTAATAATAGTTGCAAAGTATTCTGAAGTTAAACTGTAGCCAGTTTTTTTTCTGGCATATTTATCGCCAAAGTACTGAATAAAGTTTAAAAACAGCCAATCTGCTTTGAGATTATTAAATCCGAAGGTGGGTCCAATTTTTTGGAGGTTAATTTTAGATTTTAATCTTTGTTCCTCTTGAAAATAATCAACGGTTTTTGTTTGAGAGATTATCTTGTTTCGATAGTTATTTTGCAGAACCAATATTCCGATAAGACAAATATATAAAATTAAGTTTAAACAATTAAGATGTGTTTTTTTTTAATCATACTAATAGGGCTTAATTTTGCCTTTGTACTCCAGAAATTACGTAGAATCTTGTAAATAATTTTACCATTACACCCTAATGACTTTTATAAAGAAAACTTAAATTTTCTTCTTGTATTAACAAGTCGCTTAACCAAAAATTCACACTTAAGTTGTTGATGATAAATAACTTTATTTTTAAATATCTGATGCAGTTTGAGATTAGGGAAAAGTGCTATGTAAATTAATATAAAGCTGAAATTAAAAATTGATTAAACTGAATCTAGTTAAAATCACGTAGAAGCTAAGTAAAATTACGTAGGTATTCTCTAAACTCAATGTTGTCCCAAAAACTCCAACCCTTACTGATAGTTGAAGATAGTAGAACTGATTTTCTGCTTTTAACCAAGACCTTGGAACAGCTTAAATTTGTTTATCCTATTCATCATGTTGTCAATGGAAATGAGGCTTTAGACTTCTTGTATCGTCGAGGATCTTATGAAGGGCTATCACAAACTCCTTTTCCTGCTGCTATCTTACTAGACCTCAATCTACCAGGAATGGGAGGGAAGGAGTGTCTCAGAATTATCAAGCAAGATCAAACTCTTAAAATTATTCCCACCATAATACTTTCAAGTTCTGACGACCCCAAAGACGTTAACTACTGTTATCAGTATGGAGCTAACAGCTATATGCTTAAGACTACGGTTATAAAAGACTTTAGAAGAACGATAGAAGTATTTTCTAATTGGCTAGATGTTTGTTTATTACCGAGTCTCTAGTCAATAACGGTTTTAGTCAATAACGAAGTTAAACGGCATTCGGGCATAGATATTTAAAGGATCGTTAAAAGTCTGAAATACAGCTAATTCCTCTTTGAGCTTAAGTAGCTCAATAGTAA
>JASJEK010000123.1 GCA_030064915.1 Xenococcaceae cyanobacterium MO_234.B1 | reverse complement strand
GGTTTCCCCAGCATCCGTGGAAAGGGGCTTCATTAGATAAGGTAGGTGAATCATCATTAGTCAACTCTGTTTTTAAGCCCCTTCCACCACCGTCAAAACTCCACTTCTCGAACTAGACGAGGTTTATTTAGAAGCAATTAAGCGGACTCTATATTACTTAATACTTACTACTTAAAATCCTCGGGTTTTTTGTGACCATACCTTAGTTGGTAAGCCCCAGATATAGATAAATCCTTCAGCAGCCTTGTGATCAAATTGGTCATCTGCGCCATAGGTGGCTAAATCGGGAGTATAAATTGAATTATCAGACTGACGACCTACAATTACGGCATTACCTTTAAAGAGTTTGATTCGCACCCTACCAGATACTGTTTCTTGAGTCTTTTCAATAAATCCCTCTAGAGCCTGTTTGAGAGGACTGTACCACAATCCTTGATAAATTAACTCACTATAGGTTTGTTCAATACCCCGTTTGTAACGAGTAACATCGGCAGTGAGAGTCAAGCTTTCTAAATCTTGATGAGCTTGAATCAGTACTAATAAAGCTGGAGTTTCATAGATTTCTCGTGATTTAATACCGACGACGCGGTTTTCAATCATGTCAATCCTTCCTACCCCATGATTGCCCGCAATTTCGTTAAGTTGGGAAATAAGAGCCACTGGCTGTAAATAATTGCCGTTAATACTGACAGGAATACCTTTTTCAAAGCCAATTTCGATATATTCTGGCTCATCAGGAGTATCTGCGATCGCCTTAGTCATAGCAAAAACCTCTTCTGGAGGTTCAGTCATGGGATCTTCTAAAGGTCCTGCTTCAATACTACGACCCAGTAAGTTACGGTCAATACTGTAAGGAGAAGATTTTTTCACAGGAGACTCAATACCGAATTTTTCGCCATAAGCGATGGTTTCTTCCCGACTCATCCCCCATTCCCTAGCAGGTGCTAAAACTTTGATATTGGGATTGAGTGCCATAATACCCACATCAAACCTAACTTGGTCATTACCCTTTCCTGTGCAGCCGTGAGCCACTGCATCTGCACCATATTTTTCCGCAGCATCTACCAATAATTTGGCAATCAGAGGTCGAGCTAAAGCGGTAGAAAGAGGATAACGGTTTTCATATAAAGTATTAGCTTGAATCGCAGGGAAAGCATAATCTTTAACAAATGTTTTAGTAGCATCTTCTACTAGAGACTCTACTGCACCACATCTTAAAGCTTTTTCTTTAATTGGTTTTAATTCTTCCCCTTGTCCCAAATCTGCTGCAAGAGTAATGACTTCTTTGACTCCCCACTCATGAATGAGGTAAGGAATACAAACAGAGGTATCAACACCTCCTGAATATGCCAATACAACTTTTTCTGCGCGACCCATAATATTCTTTAACCCTGTAAAAAGACCAATGGCATATTGTAACGGATACTCAGGAAGATTAATACAGTACTTGCTCTTAGTTTTTCGGATATCTCTCGTTTTAGACTAACCAATAAACAGCTCCACTTCCCCGAAGTTATTATGGTTTCAATAATTCAGATGTTTTTTAACCAAAAAAAATATTTTCAAGAAACGATAAGATATTTATTGGCTAGTCCCTGGAAAAAATTAAGTTTTTGGTGTGTGCAGTTTTGTATTTGGGGGGGGATAGCCTTGATGTTAACAACTGCAAACTTTACTGTAGCTCAGAATATCGAAAATAATTCTATGGTACTTACAGAAACTCAAATCAGCGAAAAAATTAAGACATTACCAGGCTGGACTACTGATGGTAAGGAAATTACTCGCACTTTCCAATTTTCTGACTTCATCGCAGCTATTGATTTTGTCAATAAATTGGTTGAGCCAGCAGAAGCAGCAGGACACCATCCCGATATTGCCATATCTTACAATAAAGTCACTATTAGCCTGACTACTCATGATGCAGGTGGAATAACTGATAAAGATTTTGCCCTAGCAGAAACTATTTCTCAGTTGGCAGAATGAGCTTTAATAGCTGTAAGGTGGGCAATGCCCACCCTACACATGGTCTATACCGTTTCTCGTTTTAGATTCTTAAATTTATCTAATAATCTGTCTGCCCAATATTTAACGTCATAAGTTGTGACAGTTTGATACATTTTTTCCATTCTTTTTTGCTGTTCTTCTGGAGACATGACCAAAGCCTTTTCAATAGCTTCATCCATGCGATTAATCGAATAGGGATTAGTTAAGATTGCTTCTGGTAACTCTACCGCAGCACCAACAAATTCTGATAATACCAGAACCCCATCTTTTCCTTCATGGGCTACAACATATTCTTTCGCAACTAGATTTAAGCCATCTCTTAAAGGAGTTGTCCAACAAATATCGGCAGCCTTATAGTAACAAAATAAGTCTCTTAAAGGTACTGGTTGGGTAAATAACAAAATTGGTGTCCACCCCAACTTAGCAAACCGCCCATTAATTTTACCTACTACTTGCTCAATCTGACTTTGGGCAGTTTTATAGACTCGCATACCAGGAGCAGGCTGTACACAGGTCATAATAAAGTTGATTTTGCCATGTAAATCTGGACGACGTTGCAATAAACGACCATAAGCTTCGAGTTTTTCCTCATTACCTTTAACATAGTCAACTCTGCCAGCAGCAATAATTAGTTTTCTACCCTGTAACTCTTCTTTGACTTGGGCTAATCTTTCTTGGGTTTCTGGTTCTGCTAGGATTGATTGAATGAATTGAGGATTTGTCCCTACAGGGAAGGCGTCTATATTAATAACTTGTCCTTGATAGCTTAACTGAGTGGTTACTTCTGGTTCTGCTAATGCGATTCCTACAGGAGTCATATGTCCTTCTGTAACTGACTCCTGTTTTAAAACTTTAACTGGTTTCAGACTGCGAGCGACATTGACAAAATTTTCCGCATATCGAGGAATATGAAAGCCTACGATATCACAGCATAAGAGACTTTCTACTATCTCAGCGCGCCAAGGCAAGATGTTAAATACATCTACAGAAGGGAAAGGAGTGTGATGGAAAAAAGCAATTCGTGCATTAGGTTTTTGCTCTCTTATATATTTTGGCGCTAACCAAAGATTGTAGTCATGAATCCAAATTAGAGCGTCATCTGCTGCTTCTTCACAGGCTGCTTCAGCAAATAGACGATTTATATTTTGGAAATTTTCCCAGTCAGTAGATTCAGAAGTGAAGTGGAAAGGAAAAGAATGTAGAATTGGCCAGAAGGCTTCTTTAGAAGTTATGTGATAGAAATCTTTAACTTGTTGTGCATTAAGTGGGATGCGTCTTACATTATAGTTACCTTCCCCTTCTATGCTAACTTTTGGTTCAAAATTAGCTTTTTGTTTTGCGGTTACTTGTTTCCACGCAACCCAAGTTCCTCGGTTAACATCAGCAAAGAAGCTTTTTAAAGTAGGAACAATACCGTTGGGACTCTTTTTAGGAACATACAGGGTTCTACCATCTTTTACTATTTCATCATAAGGTTCACGATGGTAAAGAATTACTAAAGAAGATTTCATGATTCTATTAAACTACATAAATGTTAATAAGTGATTTGGGGTTGTAAGGTTTACGATTAAGTAGAACGATTCAATTAAACTGAAATTTGCAAAATAGGGTATTGGGGATTGGGGGTTGGATATAGTCAAAAATTCCAGTTTTGAACTTTAGTTTATTCATGTCTCCCTAGTTATTATGACGAGAATAAGTTGTTTTTTTGATAAGCTTTCTTAATCTTAGTTTTAATGGTTGGGCAAATAATATCTAGACTTAAAGGGACTGACTACTCTTTGATTAACTTTTGAACCTAACTACATCTTAGAGATTGGACTTAATAACAATTTCTACGATCCTAGAGGTGCTATAACACTTATATATATTATTGTAATCTGCTTAAGTTTTTGGGGTTTAGTTAATATTGGCAGTCTTAGCTATTGAAAAATGTCTAGAGATTAACCAACATTGTCTTGTTATCTAAACTTGCTCCAAGATACTTTTTGTTTGACTATTTTTTGGTACATATTGTTCGCTCTGTAACTCTTGTTCCGTGGCTCATACTAGCATGACATCAATTGGATTTAAAAAAAACTTTTTATAGATAACACTTTGGTAAAAGTATGTCAAACTAGATCAATGGAGGGTCGCCGAAAAAATAAGGGAAAACCAAATGGTAATCGCACAAAGTGAATCTATTAGGTTAGTACCCGAAGAAACAGGTAAATTATTAGCCTGGGCATCGGGAGTAGAATCATCAACCAACACATTTTTAGAACAAACAAAAGCCTTAGCTCGCAGATTAGGAGCTTATTATCGTACTGATGGTCTGACAGAATTTGGTTTTTGGGTACCAAGATTGATTGGGGATGTTTTACACGAAAGAGAAATTTATTTAGAGATTTTTACTCCCTTAGAACCTATAGATTGGCGAGCGAAAGAACAAAGAGTTAGATTTAAACGCGATCGCTTGCATTTGGAACAACAAGGGGAATTTTTTTGGGGTGTCGTAGCAGGATTGCAAGCAGGAAATCGGGAACAAGCAGGTTCATTCTATTGGTTGCGCTACTCCGATCTCAATGGAAAGTTACAAACCATTCGAGATATTGTGCCTAATTCTCTACCTTATGGGGTTTTTGCGCCAGCAGAACTTTATGATCTTGATAGTGTGCAACAGAATCGAGCCGACCTAGATTATTTAAGTCGTACTAGTGTTAAAGAAGGAAAAAAGATTCCCCGAGTAGATGCACCCTGTAATATCTTGGAACTTCACATTGGTACAGCTTCGAGCGAAGGAACTCTGGAAGGACTAACTAAATTATATGAAGGTATTGCCCAAAAAATTCGCCAGAATCTGCCCCTAAGTCCTGCTGAACGCAACTATATCGGCTATGATGCCATTCAATTACTCCCTACAGAACCCACTATTGAGTATCGAGATCAATATACTGCTGAGAGTGAATTTTTCTTATTTGTGGAAGAAGATCGGGACGAGTGGGGAGAAGTCGTAGAAATTGAACTCAGTAAGCCTCATACCCAAGATTGGGGCTATGATGTGCCAATTATTGGCTCTAGTACCACTAATTCTGCCTTACTAGGTAGTCTGCGTCCTGATGAAGTAATAGATTTTATTGCTACTCTCCATAACTTCCCTTCCCATCCGATAGAAGTAATTTACGACCTGGTCTATGGACACGCAGATAATCAGAGTGAGTTATTGATTTCCCGTCAATTCCTTAAAGGCCCTAATATGTACGGTCAGGACTTGAATCATCAGTTGCCAATGGTGCGGGCTATTTTGTTAGAAATGCAGCGACGTAAGCTCAATACAGGGGCTGATGGAATTAGGGTTGATGGAGGCCAAGATTTCCGCTTTTTCAATCCCTTTTCCGGAAAAGTTGAACAAGATGATGCTTATCTGTTAGAGATGAGTAATGTAGTTCAAGAAATTGCCGGTCATAAAAGGCTTTTATTTACTATCTTTGAAGATGGTCGTCCTTGGCCTGAAGAAGGTTGGGAAGAAAAATCCCGTTATCGAGAATTAATTGAACTGAAATCAGAATCCTATCAGTGGGGTCCTTTAATTTTTGCCCATAATACTCCTTCTTTGAAAGGTTTTTGGGAACGTAAATGGTCTAGGGTTTTAGAAGTAATGACCATAGGCGATCGCTGGATTACTGGTTGTGCTAATCACGATACCGTCAGAAGAGGTAATCAGATAGATTTAAACCAGCCTATTAATTGGCATCTAGGGAAAAATCTCCCAGAAGTAATCCTCAATGCCTATGATAATCCTGCGGTAACTCTGTGGGTCTATGGTTTTAGTCCTGGCTTACCAATGGACTTTATCAATGCCACAATGCACGCTCCCTGGTTATTTTTCCGTAATACTGACGAAAGGTATGGGGTAAAAGTCGTTTCCGAAGAAATTGGTTTTTTGAGTTGGCAAATTACGCCTCAATTGTATAACCAAACTCATTTTTTTACTCGCTTAAAATTACTAGGATTCAAGCAACTCAAGCAACTGCAAGAATTTGGTCAAGCTTTGAATCTGGCAATGATTCAGAAAGACCATGTTTTAGCAGATGTGGTAGAGATGTTGCGCTCTTGTGTAGAAGAAAATCCTTTCCCTGATATTCCTCCTTTCAAAGAACTTAGTCGCGGTAGAATGGTACGGTTTCTCAAAAAATTAGATGAAGACAGACTGAAAAACTTTGCCTTAATGTTTATGGAAGATTGCTTTCATGTTTGCAATGTATCTCATTATTACTCAAGTCTAAATCAAGAGCAAACTGAGTTTAACCTGGCTTTGAGAGATTTTCGCCATCAGCATCCTTGGTTAGCAGAAAATATTACAGAGAGCGATCGCTTTGATAAGCTCAGTGAAGGAGAAAGAACGATTTTTTATGGAGTCCGTTCCAACCCTGACAAAACAGAAACTATAGTAATGGTTGCCCATCTAGAAGGAGAACCTATCAATCTCAATCTTCCAGAATTATTGCAATTAGATGCTAAAAAATGGGAAGTTGCACTTGCATCTCCTGGGTTGGTTGTAGATGATTTAAGTTCTGTTACCCTCAATAATAGTGATGGTTTACTCTTAAAAGCTGTTCAACACCTTTAATCCTGCTTGCTGGAAAATTTGTTGGGGAGTTAGTTTCAATTCGGCAAATAAATCGTCAGCTATAGCTGTTGTTCCTTTAATAGTTTGAGGCAAAGTATCAGGATAAAAAATAGTAATACTTTTTGCTTGGGTATCTATCAGCCACACTCTAGATACTCCTGCTTGTAAATAATCTGCTGCTTTCTCTGCTAAGTCCCCAAATATTTGACCTGGTGAAATAATTTCTATGGCTAATTCTGGTGCAACGGGACAGGCTTCATCTAACATCCAATCTGCACTTAATCGTTCAAAAGATATATATGTTAGATCTGGTACGGGAACCCAATCAACTCCATTTCTATTGAGAACTATTGCCCACTCTGGTTCGACTCTTCCCCTATTTTCAGCCCAACGATCTAGTAAAAGCAGCAAAGTCTTTTGCAGTCGAGAGTGAAAAAATTTGGGAGACATTTTGGCAATAGCTTGACCATTTACAAGTTCTAATGGGCGATCGCCTTCTGGAAGCTCGAAGAATTCTTGCAACGTTAAATTGGTGGTTGATATAACCATAGTTTTGAATCGATAGCTATCAATATCCTATCAATTGCTTAATTCTTTATGGAAATTAGAGGTAAACGGGAGAATGAGTAATATACACAACTTGGAAGATTTGTGCGATCGCGAAGCGCCAGCCCTAAGGGCTGTCCGCGTACGCGCCTCAGCGAAGCTGAGACCGCATTCGGCGTAGGCTTTGCCTGACCACGCAATGCTTAGTTTCATGATTAATCTTCCAAGTCGTGTATTAAGCTTAGACGCATTAAAGTTTATTACTTGTATCAATATCTACAAGGCTTTCGGGGATATTAAAGTGCAAGGTAAGTGCGTCTAAGCTTACTAGGCTGCCCAGATTAACTTAGAAGTTTATTCAATTCCTTCAATTTTGTCTTCGACTTCCTGATACAATTCCCGCAATCTGTCGAGGTTTTCTTCTGAAGTTTCCCAGTAACCGCGACCGTTAACTTCAAGTAATGTACCGACAATTTTACGGAATGAATTCGGGTTCATATCCATCAGACGTTTGCACATTTCAGGATCATTAATGAAGGTGGTGTTAACATCTTCGTAAACCCAGTTATCCACTGCGTCGGCAGTTGCACTCCATCCCATTGTGTTAACTAAACGCTTAGATAATTCACGCACACCTTCATAACCATGACTCAGCATACCTTCATACCATTTAGGATTGAGTAGTTTAGTACGGGCGTCTAAGCGGACTGTTTCTGAAAGGGTGCGAATTTGGGCGTTTGCAGTGGTAGTGTCGGCAATGAAGGCGGTGGGTTTTTTCCCGTCATCACGGAGACTTGCTACAATCTTGGTGGGGTCAGAGTCGAAGTAGTGGGATACGTCGGTAAGACTAATTTCAGAAGAGTCTAAGTTCTGGAAAGTAACATCCGCAGTTTTAAGAGATTTTTCAAATATTTGACGGCTTTCACTCATAATTCCTGGGTTATCGGAGTTGAAAGCAAAGGATTTACGGTTGAGGTACATATCCTGTAACTCTTTTTCTTCTTCCCAACTGCTGTTTTCTACTGCCAGGTTGATATTAGAAGAGTATGACCCAGACGAGTTAGAGAAGATTCGGGTTGCTGCTTGACGCAAGTTGATTCCCATTTCTTCAGCTTGTTCTAAGGCGTGTTTGCGGACGAAGTTCATTTCAACGGGTTCATTCGCTTCTGCTGCCATCTTCACTGCCTGGTCTAGCAGGTTCATTTGGTTGATGAACAGGTCACGGAAGACACCAGAACAGTTTACTACTACATCAATACGGGGACGACCTAATTCTTCTAGGGGGATGAGTTCTAGTTTGTTAACTCTTCCTAATGCATCGGGTACAGGACGAACTCCCACCATCCACATAATTTGGGCTAAAGATTCACCGTAGGTTTTGATGTTATCCGTTCCCCAGAGGACACAAGCGATAGTTTCGGGGTAATTTCCCTCATTATCTAGCTTCTGTTTTTGTATTAATCTATCTACTACTACTTTGGCGCATTTGACTGCTGCTAAGGTAGGAATAGATTGGGGATCGAGGGCGTGGATGTTTTTTCCTGTGGGTAGAACATTGGGGTTACGGATGGGGTCGCCACCAGGACCGGGTAGGACATATTCTCCTTCTAAAGCTTTAAGAAGTCCGCCGAGTTCGTTATCAGCACAAACCTGTTCTAAGCAGAATTCGAGGTATTCAAACAGGGGTTTGAGTAATTCTTGATCAACATTGGTATATCCTAAGTCGTGTAAGGCTTGTACCCAAGGTTCTTTTTTACCGATGTTTAAGAAGTTGAGTTTAGAAACCATAGAAACTCTTCCTTCTGCATCAATTTGGGCTTTAACTAATGCACTTACAGCAGCACGAGTTCCTTGAGTGATGTCTTGGAACAGTTGGACATCTGCTAATACACCACGGTCATTGTTAGCATAGATTTCATCGATATCTCTGCCGATACTCTGGGCAATGATGCGAGGGAGAGAAACAATTTCTTCTTCTTCCCTATCAAGAGAAGCAATATTAACTAAGGTTGCAATAGCTTCTTCTGCGGTGGGTGGTTTACCAATAACGTGCAAACCACAGGGTAATAGACGAGACTCGATTTCCATCAATTTTTTATAAACCAAACCGACTATAGTATCCCTTTCTTCCTGGGACATTTCCTTAGCATCGGTTTCTGGTAGGGCAATGTCTTTATCTAAGTTGACAATACGACATTTATCCATGATGGTATCGACAATTTGGATCCCTCTGGCACCATCTTTGAGGGTTTGGTAAGAACCAATTAATTCTCCTAATTCTTTTAACCCTTTGTATAGTCCAGCGTTTTCCGCAGGAGGGGTAAGGTAAGAAATAGTAGAAGCATAACCACGACGTTTTGCAATGGTTGCTTCGGAAGGATTGTTCGCAGCGTAGTAATAGATGTTGGGAATACTACCAATTAAACTATCGGGATAAC
>JASJEK010000122.1 GCA_030064915.1 Xenococcaceae cyanobacterium MO_234.B1 | reverse complement strand
TAACATTATCTCAGTGGAGCACACCATGAACAAACTTAAGTTTTGGAGAAACTTAGCTCTAATTTTATTAGCGATTTTTGGCGTTAGTTTTTCCATTTTTCTCACTCAGCCATCTGATGCTACTCAAGCTAACTATGAACGGATGATTGAGCTAGGGTTTATTGATGAAGTCAAAACACCTGAAGAATTAGGGTTAGATTACTTAAACCATAGACCTCCTCAATTGGTTGCTGGTTTAGTTGATGAAATCAGAATGGTAAGTGAGGAGGCACAAAGCCAAATGACTGATAATATTGAAATAGCTATACCTCTCGGAACTAGGAACCCCTTTGGTGTTGGAGATTTACGAAATGATAATGGGGGAACGATAAATGCCACAAATTCAGATGGTATTGGATTTGTTAGTCGCACAGGACAAGCAAATCCTGTCACTGGTGGGGATCTAGTCCGAATGTTCAACACTGAAGCCAATAACGGCGGAAGCTTCGATAGTGCATCTGATACAAGAGAGATGTTAGTTACTGATGCCAGTGGTTCATTTCTTCAGGCACGAAGGATTGCTGTTATAGACCTGATTGTCGAAAACAATGACAGGTACTATCTTCTCCCCAACGTCCGTGTGGATTCATTTTGCCGAGACGCACTCAATTCCGTTAGCAACCGAACCTGGCAGGAAAATTACGCTGATGTAAGAAGGCTTCGTCTGCGCCGCCGTTTCTAAACTCATACAAAACCACTTTCAGCTTTGAATATTGTGACAGAGGGAAAAGTCCTATGCAAAAGCGACTACTGGCGGAAAGTTTAGGGGCATCAGCCTTGATTCTCCTAACAGCCTTTCCTATTTTTGCTCAACCTCGTAAGGATGATAACCAGTTATCCTTAAACTCTTTAAGTCAGCCCCAAGAGCAAATCATAGTTGGCTTAGTTGACAGAAACAGGATCAGACAGGTTAGATCTAACGAATTGACTTCGATGACGGATGATATACCGATTGAGATAGTACAGACCCCGACAGGACAAACTCCCAACGAAATAGGGCAAGAAAGATATCGAGAATTGGTACGCACCGCCAAAGAGAAAATAGCCAATCTCCCCGCCAATGTGCTACTGAGATTTACCATAGGTGTCAACTATCCCGTCAGGCTTGGAGCAGCCAACCCCAATACATCTCAGAGTCAATGGGAAGTGATTGGTTGGGTCAATCAAAACCAAGAAGCAAAGCCTCTTACCTCCTCTGACGTGTTAGAAATGTTTGAGCGGCAACTAGAGACGCTCAATCGCCTCAGTCCGACAAGACAACCAGAAACACAAACATCACCCAATTCTACCCCCAATCAAACAGACAATACTCCCCAACCGCCACCGGGAATTTCGGTGCTAAATTTAATCGCTCGCAACAGGCAAAATGGTCAGTTTTACCTGCTCCCAAATGTTAGGTATATCTCCGTTTTCAGAGATGCACTGAATGCAACCTTAAACGATGAATTAAAACTCAACACCTTTGACATAAATGGAATAAATCCAAGAATCATTCCCCCTGGAGAACTAGAAGAAATATAGTCCTCAAAGTTTTACCTTAACTCTTCATTTAATCTTAATCAATCAACCAAAGTAAGCATCTGGATATAAGAAAATGTTAAATATTAGTGGTACGACGATACGATGGATTATTGGCACTATTATTGGTATTATTATGGGCTTATTTAATCCTTCGATTCGCCGATATATAGGAATTGATCCGTCTCCGTTATGCATGACATCTTCGTGCCATCAACAGTACTCCAGGCTAGCCAATAAAGCCAAGCAAAAAATTTCTCATCTTCAGTCCGATGTGCCGATTAGGTTTCCTCTGGGCGTTAATCGACCCGTTACGTTAAAGAATGGATCACCTAATTCATCCCAAGGTTGGGAGGCAATTGGTTTTGTAAATAGGAGTGGAACTTTTAAAGCTATTACTGGTAAAGATCTTCATCAAATATTTGACAGACATCTTGAAAAAATTAAAGTAGTGACTCTAGCTCCACAAAAGCTTATTCTTGCCTCTACAAGGAATGAATTTTTAACAACCTCAAGCTCAAGAGTAGCCATAATTGATTTAATTGCTCGAAATACGCAAACAGGTCAAATTTCTCTGTTGCCCAATGTTGATTATATATCTTTTTTCAAAGATGCCCTAAATGCTGCTTTGAACAGTGAAGTAAAAACCCATAATATTAATTTGCAAGCTCTACAAAACAGGATGACGCGAAGCAATCAGCAAACAACAGAACAGACACCACAAGAGCAAGAAATTCCTAGCATCCCTAAAAACCGAATAGATATTTATCGCAACGCACAGCAAGAAGTTTGTAAGATGTCCGAAGAGTCTGAAGACATCAATCTAGCAATTCCGCTTGGTAGTAATAATCCAATTTCGATTGGACAAATACCAAATGATAATCGCTTAAATCTAGCGAACTCTGTTAACTTTGAAGCTGTTGGATTTGTTAACTCAAGTGGACAAGCACATCCAATCACAGCTGGTGATATCTGCGATATGATCATGCTCCAAGCTTCTATGAACAGTGGTGGCTCTTTTGATGCTAGTGCCGTCGATGCCAGCGGTTCATTTTTACAAGCCCGAAGGGTTTCTGTCATTGACCTAATTGCTCGCGATCAAAGGAATGGTAAGTATTATCTCCTTCCTAACGTCCGAGTAGATTCCTTTGGCCGTGATGCAGTCAATGCATTTTTCAACAGTACGTGGAGAAAAAATGACATTGACGTAAGAAACCTCAGAATCAGAAATATAGAGGAGTAAACACTTTTTTACCAATGGTTTTCATCAATCCAAATCTATTCAGAGCTAAATATCTTTTTGTCAGTTTACTAATAGCTATATGCTGGATAAGTTTCTGCCAATTAGCATCGGCTAAAATAGCTGAAAACCTGTCAGGAACGAACTCATTCTTTATTCCAGAAATGTCTAACTCCCGAGAAATAGGGAAACCGCTAGAACTCAAAAAATGGAAACTTGAATACTGGCAAGATAACCCAGAATTTGCCCCCAATAAAAAACAGTTGTTAGCACTTAGTATACGCTTGAGAGATGTAGCTCGCTATCTTGGAACAAAATGGTCGGTAACAATCCCTCTAACAGAGCAACTGAGAATAACTGATTTGAGAGGAGCAGATGGAAAATGGGTTTCTCTAACAGCAGGACAAACTCTTGGATTAGTTACCCAAGAACTACAAGTTTTGGAAACCTCTGGAGAGCAACCCTTAATTAAATTTCTAGTTAAGGATAATACAACAGGTGTTTATCATCCCCTGTCTAATGTACCATTAAGCCGCTACTGCTACGAACTTTTAGAGAATGTTGAACATTAAACTCATTCAACTATGAAAACTTGGTCTATTTCTATCAAAATTTTAGCGATTATTGCCTTCATTGTATCTTTCGTAGTCATTAATATAGACCGGGCTTATGCTCTAGAACAGCCTGAATCTAAAGTTTCTCACCTCAGTACTCAGCTTAAACAATTAGTAAAATTTTCTGCTCCAGACAATCAAGGTATAGATTACTTTATTTTGCCAGACTCATCTGATCTAGAGAGTATCCCTGCCGATCCGCAAAATCCCCTTACCTCGGAAAAAATTCGGTTAGGAAAGCTACTATTTCATGAAACGGCACTATCAATCAATCCCATTAATCCCAAACATTGGCAACACATTAGCTGTGCGTCCTGTCACTTTGCCCAAGCGGGATTTCGTTCAAATTTAGCACAAGCTTTGGGAACAGGCGGCATAGGATGGAATAAATCTCGACACAGAGATCCTGAAGTTTCTGCTGTAGTGATTGATAAACAGAATATCCTCGCTCCATCTGTTCTCAATAGTGCCTACCAAGATGTCACACTCTGGGATGGACGATTGGGAACAACTGGAGTCAATGCCAAAGAACCTTTAATTCAAGAATTTGATGTCAATCGTTACAAACTAGCAGGCTTGGAAACTCAAGCAATTGATGGCATGAACGTACATCGCATGGGAACAGCCGCGATCGCCACCATTCCAGAATACCAAGAACTATTTGTCCAAGCTTTCCCAGACCGCCCCTATGTAGCAGCAGAGGTAGAAGATTTAAAAAGAGCAGGACTGGCGATCGCTGCTTATGAACGTACTCTTCTTGCCAACCAAGCCCCCTTTCAAAGATGGCTAAGAGGAGATGAAAAAGCTATGTCCGCTCAAGAACTCAAAGGAGGTATTATATTTTTCAGCTCCACCTGCGTCCAGTGTCATACCGGACCAAACTTAGCCATTTCTGATTTTCGCTCAGTAGCATTTAGCGATCACCCTAAAGATTGGAGTGGACTTAATTTAGGTAGAGGCGTAATTACCAAACGCGCCAGCGATGACTTTAAATTCAAAGTACCACAGCTTTACAATCTAGCAGATAGCTCTCCTTACGGTCATGGAGCCTCTTTTCAGACACTAAGAGAGGTTGTCGAGTATTTCAATCGCGGCAAGCCTCAAAAGTTAGAAGCCTTGTATGCTGACAATCTTAGTGTATGGTTTCGACCACTAAACCTAACAGAACAACAAGTTGACAACCTGACAGCTTTTCTAAAAACTGGTCTGCGTGACCCTAACTTGATTCGTTATGTTCCAGAACGCCTACCCAGTGGGTTATGCTTCCCCAATAACGACCCTGAATCTCGCCAGCAACTGATTTGTGATTAGATATCAGGCTTACTGACCGAGAGAATTTTAGATTTTACATTTAGAAACTTTACCCCGTGTACCACTTTTTTTTGCCATTGATTTTAGTAACTTTGAGAAATGGAACTTTGCCAAAGACAGGCTTAAATTCTTATTCTGTCGTAGAAAGTTGCACACCGCGTAAACTTCATGCCCTGGAATTTATTTATGGGTAAAATCTTAAATCAGCAATCACACAATCGATTAATCCTCATAAGAAGGAGGTTGACTTTCCAGAGATTTTAAACTCGTTGCGAATAATATAAGATAATAGGCTGGCAATTTACTAGAGACGAGAATAGGAGAAAAGTAGTTTGCTTACTTTAGGAGTTAATATCGATCATGTAGCCACGATTCGTCAGGCTAGAAGAACTGTAGAACCGGATACTGTAGCTGCTGCGGTACTTGCCGAGTTAGGGGGTGCCGATGGTATTACGGTTCACTTAAGAGAAGATCGTCGCCATATCCAAGATAGAGATGTACGCTTGTTGCGTCAAACCGTTAGAACCCATCTTAACTTAGAGATGGCACCTACATCAGAGATGGTTGCGATCGCGTTAGATATTAAACCAGATTATGTGACTTTAGTTCCAGAAAAAAGAGAAGAAGTCACCACCGAAGGGGGAATTGATCTTGTTGCTAACTTGGATCGTTTTACGGAGATAGTAACAAAACTTCAAAGTGCGGGTATTCCTGTAAGCTGGTTTATTGATGCAGACTCATCCCAAATAGAAGCTGCTGCTAAAACCCAAGCCAAGTTTATCGAACTCCACACAGGTAAATATGCAGACGCTACTGACGAAATTACCAGAAAACAAGAATTAGCTGCCCTAGAAAAAGGTACAGAGCAAGCTATATCATTAGGTTTACGGGTTAATGCTGGTCATGGTTTAACCTACTGGAATGTCTATCCTGTTGCTTGTATTCCTGGTATGGAAGAATTAAACATCGGACATACTATCATCTCCCGTGCGGTAATGGTAGGAATGGAAAGAGCAGTGAAAGATATGAAACTTGCAATGCGTGGTGAGTTTTGATATTTGATATTAATCATTTATCATTTATCAATGGTCAATGATTTAGTAATTATCAATTGAAAAAAAGGACAGTATAAAAATGACAACTTATTATTATGTTTTAGCTAGTCAAAAATTCTTACTGGAAGAAGAACCTTTTGAAGAAGTATTAAGAGAAAGAACTCGTAACTATCAAGAACAAAATAAAGAGATTGACTTTTGGTTAGTCAAGCAACCTGCTTTCCTAGAAGCTCCTGAATTTGCCGAAATTAAGGCTAAATGTCCCCAACCTGCTGTTGCGGTAATCTCTACTAATGAGCAGTTTAATATTTGGTTAAAACTCAGATTAGAATATGTTTTAAAAGGTAAATTTGAAGCTCCTTCGGAATCTATCCCCAATCCTTTAGGTTCCTTAGAAACCGTTGGCAATTAATTGATAATGGATAGTTGATAATTGATAATTATTTCGGCAAAAATACTGACATACTCCCTGTAAATTCTGCATAAGCAGACTTTGATTATTTAGGCGCAAATTCTTCTTCTATTCGCCAGCCTTAACTTAATACCGATAGTATTTCATACCCATTAATTATCAATTATCAATTATTTCAATACCTCTACTATCCATTGCTGCTAAAAACAAATCTGTAGATAAAACCTGATCTACTGGATAGATCCCAGGCTTATGTAATTTTTCTTCTAATAGAAATTGAGCAATACTACCAGTACCAGCACCAGCAGCGATCGCAGTATTTTCATGTACCATAGTAGAACAGTATTGAGATTGTTTTCCTGCTTTAATTCCTGTAATTTCTGCTCGCATCGCCACCCCAATACCACTAAATTTATCTGTTACCGAAGTCATAAAATAACTCACCTGAGAAAAGAATTCGATTCCTTTAGGAGTTGTTACCCAAGATTCAGGAAAAATATGGGCGGTAATCCAAGTAAGATGGTTATAAAAATCGGGAACAGAGCCAAATTTAGTAATTACTGTTTCTACAGGGAAAGAGTCAGCAAAAGTATAAGTTTCTGGAACATCAAACCAATATACCCCTGTTTTGCCATAGGGTTTAGGAAATTCAATTACCTCCCTTTCCGTATAGGGTAAAACTTTTTGCCATTTCCCATCTATCCAGGCATCAAACTGTTTTCTTAAACCTAAAAAAGTCGTCCGCATCACAGTGACTCCAGCACCACCAGAGCCAGCAACGATATAACTTAAATGAATTTTTTGGGGTGTATCAAATTGTTCGCTCCCCTGTTTCACCATGCTATTAGAAATGCCAGGAAAAATACCAGTATTGAGAATCGCTGTTACTCCTGAAGCTCTGGCTTTATTTTGATATTTAATAACTCGTTCATAAAAAGAGCGATGATCGCTGATATCAAGATAATTAATTCCCAAATCAATACAATTTTCTAATACTCTACCATCTCGATGATGAAAAGGACCAGCACAGTGAACTACTAAATCTACATCTGTAATTGCTTCTTTTAAAGCTGGTTTATCTGCTAAATCTAAACTAAGAAACTTGAGAGGAGATTTTACTGTTATATTGGGGTTTCTTCCTGTGACAATAACTTCTGCATCAGTATGATTAGCAATATCTTGAGCAACACTACTACCAATTCTGCCACAACCACCAATTACTAAAACTTTTTTACCATTTATCATTTATCATTCACTATTTAACTGTAGATTTTTTTTTACAGGTTTTGATACCTGAGTGTTTATCCTCTACATCTTCACTTTCCCACTGGATATCTATTAATTACGATAACACTTAGCTGTTGACAGGAAGCTAATATAGTAATACATTACAAAATCTTCCATTTTTTGTTCACATTTATTTCTAAAACTCTCATCTCCCACTGACAAAATTTAATCTAAAATTAAACTATTTGGTTCAACATCAGTTGCGATCGCTAATCCCCATCTGGTTTTCTTTGGCAAGAGATATATTCTTGTAACTCTGCAAATCCTAAATGAGTAATCTTCCATCTTCCTTTTTTTTGTCTTTATCTACACATTTGGGGGGGATTTTGCTTTAAACTGTGAGATGGCTAATTTAATTTGGATATAACAGCAGGAATGGATATAGGACAAAAAGTGAAAGTGTACCGCATAAGAGATAAAGTGTCCAGGGACACTGCCAATAAATTAGGTAAAACCGGTATAGTAAAAGAATATAAAATGACTGACGGTAGTGGAGTTGGTGTCGTCGTTCAATTCGATGATAAGTCTGCTACTTGGTTTTTTGAAGATGAAATTCAACCGATAGACTAAAAATAATCAAAGCAAGAGAACTTCAGACAATAGCAGAAACTTATATATTATGTCCTCGATCGTTACTTTTTTGGGTAAAGGCGGTACAGGTCGCACCACAATTGCGATCGCTGCTGCTAGAAAACTGGCTGCAAGAGGAACAAAAGTTCTCTTGATTGGGCAAGACCCCAGTCCAGTTTATAGTATGGCTTTAGGCGTTGAGGTAAAAAGTGAGCCTCAAGAAATTGCAGCTAACCTGGCGGTAGTGCAAATGCATTCAACCGTATTACTCGAACAAAGCTGGGAACAAGCCAAAAAACTAGAACAGCAATACTTGCGATCGCCAATACTCAAAAATGTTTATGGTCAGGAATTAGCTATTTTACCAGGAATGGATGAAGCTCTTGCTCTCAATGCCATTCGGGAATACGACCAAAGCAACAAATATGACGCGATCATTTATGATGGCTCAGGAGATATCCGCACCCTCAGAATGTTTGGGATGCCAGAAAGTCTCAGTTGGTATATTCGTCGCTTTCAGGGAGTATTCCAAGAATCAGATATTGTTAAGGCTCTTACTCCCTTTGTGCAACCTGTCACCAGTGCCATACTCAATGTATCTTGGACAGAAGATAGCATTGCACCAGAGCAAAGCAAACAAGCTAACCAAATGCTAGACCAAGGGAAAAAAGCTCTAGCAGACCCCAAAAGAGTTATTTCTTATTTAGTCACCACATCAGACTCAACCGCTATTGCTATAGCTAAATATTTATGGGGTAGCGCGCAACAAATTGGCTTAACCGTAGGTGGAGTCTTGCTTAACCAAGGACAGTTAACAGATGAAATTACTCAGCAATTTAGTCCTCTCACCGTGACTTCTCTCCCCAGAAAAGAAAGCAGCGATGGAGAAATACTAATAGATGCCTTACCCAACTTCCAAGATGTAACAGGCATTCCCCAACCTACCACCATCGACTTAGCAGAAAAGAAAATCAAAGTATTTTTACCAGGATTTACCAAAAACCAAGTCAAACTCACTCAATACGGTGCAGATATCACCGTTGAGGCAGGAGGACAAAGACGCAATATTACCCTACCCCCTCAGTGGAGTGGTCGCTCTGTCACAGGAGCAAAATTTAACAACAGCTATTTAGAATTAACTATCGGATAATGACAGACAAAGTAACAACAGCAACTAATTCCCCAGAAAAAGGCTCTAAAGCCCGTCAAATGCTGGGGATGAAGGGCGCAGCGACAGAGAAAAGTAGCATTTGGAAAATTCGCCTCCAACTGATGAAACCCATCACCTGGATCCCTCTAATTTGGGGTGTAGTGTGTGGTGCAGCTTCCTCTGGTAACTTTACCTGGTCCCCAGAGAATGTCCTGATAGCAGCAGCTTGTATGTTTCTCTCAGGTCCTTTAATGGCAGGATATACTCAAACTCTCAATGATTTCTACGACCGCGAAATAGATGCGATCAACGAACCTTATCGTCCCATTCCCTCTGGGGCTATTTCCATTCCCCAGGTAGTAATCCAAATTCTGGTTTTACTCTTTGGTGGTATTGGTTTATCCTA
>JASJEK010000121.1 GCA_030064915.1 Xenococcaceae cyanobacterium MO_234.B1 | reverse complement strand
GGAGAGAAAGGAGAGCAAGCTAAAACGCAAGCTTGCCAATTACTATTAACTGGTACACCTAATTTCTGACAAGTGCCACCTCTTCTCCCTTCTGGGTTAAAGTAGCGACAGTGGCGACAAGTAGAGTTCAAAAAATTTGCTTTTTTCATTGGAATTAGATTGCAAAATTCGCTTTTAATCCATCGTGATGTTTCTTATTGTGCTGATTTTTGGTATCATCACCTATTGGATTCAATCCTATATTCCGTACAAGTTTCCCCGATCCCCGAGTCATTTTTTTCTTTATAATCTCTTTATTATTGGTTAATAAATGTATACAACTAACCTGATAAAAAGTATTTTAAGATACAAAAAATTTATAATTCTTTCTCAGTAAAAATATCTATAACTATTAGGGGATCACGGATAATTGATTTCTATCTTATGATAGAGGAATTATAAACATGATTTATTTTCGCTTATTTTAAGTTGGAGGACGATACTCTAGTGACCATTTGTGGGCAATACAATGACGACAGACGTTCCAACGTTCTAATTCTATAGAAGGAGTAGGAGTGCCACATTGAGGACAAGAAAAATAAGATTGTGTTTGCGACTCTGCCCTGGCTTTGATCTTCTCTAACCATTTTTGTAGTGCTAGTTGAGGATCATTAATCTTTGCCTCATCTTCTGGTGTTTTTACAGAAGAAATAGCATTGTTTCGGGATATTGTCGATTTTTCGAGGTTTATAACTACGTCTTCTTGATGAGAAACGGTATCATCTGATGATTTCTCCCAGTTAGTAGGGGAAAACCTGATATCAGTGAGAGTGAAAGTAAGTTGAGAATTGAGTTTTTTCAGCAAACTGTATCTTTGTAAAGATAATTCTTGTGCCCATACCGAACTAGAAGTTGCTACCCAAAGCACCTGCCGAGAAATGTATCTTGGTCGAGTGTTCTGGGCTATTTTCTGATTAGTAATTTTTTGCCAGCATTCTATTACTTCACAGTGTTGTCGGTATTGTTCCCAGCCTGGTTGTTGGGAAATTTGCTGGAGAATATTTTTTAAGGAATTGGAAAACATAAGCTGGGGTTCATTCAAATTGCATGGTGAAGAAAGGAGGGAAGCAGAGAAGCAAAGGTAGAGAAAAAAAGAAAATAAGGATGTAGGTAGCTAACAAGTTAAGGCAATTTTTCCTGTCATTGAGCCTCTTTCTAAGGTGGTATGAGCGAGCGCAGCTTCTTTTAAAGGAAAGGTTTGCTGAAGATGAATGGTGAGTTTGCCTTCATCAATCCAAGTGGCACATTGTTTGAGAATTTCTCCCTGATATTTTTGGGCTGCTACCATGCCTTGCAACATGGGAGTTAGCATCAACTCTAGACCGATGCGTAAATTGCGATTGCGTGCTGTTTTGAGTTTTCCTAGAGCCAAATTCGGTTCGAGAATGGTTACTACGTCACCATAGATTTTGACAGCGTTGCAAGTATCAAAGAAAGTTTGACCTCCAACAGTATCAAAAGCCAGATCGACTCCTTTATTATTAGTCCACTTTAATACTGCTTCGACAAAGTCTGTTTGCTTATATAAAATAGGCTCGTCTGCACCCAACTGACGCACTAGCCTCGCTTTATCAGGAGAACCCACAGTAGTACAAACTTCCGCGGATTTAATCTTAGCTAGTTGAATTGCTACATGACCCACACCCCCTGCACCAGCATGAATTAAGACTTTTTGTCCTGAGGTGAGTCTTCCTCTATCGTATAAAGCTTCCCAGGCAGTAATTAGTACTAAAGGGGCTGCTGCTGCTTCGGCAAAGGATAGCGATCGCGGTTTGAGGGCAACAAAATGTTCTTCTACTACTGTATATTCTGCATAGTTCCCTGTGCCTTGTTTCCCCAAGCCTCCAGCACAAAAATAAACTTCATCCCCAGGCTGAAATTGGGTTACTTGTTCTCCTACTGCTGCTACTACTCCTGCACCATCACAACCTAAAATAGCAGGCATTTCTTCTGGATAAAAGGTGCCACGACTGCGTATTTTGGTATCAATGGGGTTAATTCCTGCTGCTTGTAACTTCAGTGACTTCTCCCGACATTGATGCTTCGCATACAATGCGGGCTTCCCCAAGCTCCAAAGAGCAAAGAGAACTTCCTTCGTGGTACTCCAATTGTTTCCCACTACGGCGGTTTAACGTCAGGTACAAGTCCAGCCCGACGAGGTGTAATGATGGTTCGACACCTATCAAAAACCTAGAACCTATGTTCCTTAAAGATTTTACTCACAGGAGGCAGCAACTTGAAACAGTCACACTACCCTGTAAAACCCTAGATCTTTAGTTATCGAGGTACGCTCTATCAGTTGAGGCTCCGCATCCTTCTTTCTGATTGCAACCATTATACAACGCTTGAACCCTTTGAGAGCATGAAGTTTTTGTGTACAGAATCTAGATCCTGCGCTCGTTCTCATGAGGGGCTGTCATCTGGGGAAACCCCAGATGTTTATACGCCCCGTCCCGTCTTTCGCCTTCGGCAGAAAGCGGGGCTTCCCACTCGCAATGCTAAAAGTTGATGGGTTTGGGTGATTTGAGGTTGAGGTACATCTTGCAACTGTAAAACATCGGGTGTACCTGGTTGGGTCATCACGATCGCTTTCATAGTTTAATGGGTTTGAGTTTTTTAGTTATATTAAGTTTTTTTGTTATAGGTTTTGGGCTGACTACCAAAAATATTTACTATGAGAATGAGATATCTATGCTAGGGGACAGCGACAGAACTTTACAATAACCATGAATCAACACCAATCAGCTAACACTCTAGGAGATTGGGCTTATATTGCGATCGCCAAACACTATAAAAAAATTCTTAAACATGAGTCCAAAGTTTTAAAAGATAAAGACCCTGAACAATTACATCAAATGCGAGTGGGGATGCGTCGTCTGCGTAGTGCGATCGTAGGTTTTGCTCCTGCTTTGAATTTACCAATTGCTGTATCAGACAAAAACATTGCCAAAATAGCTAAAGTATTGGGCAAGTTAAGAGATATTGATGTGTTGCAAGACACTCTAATTACCCAATATCAACCCAATTTACCGGCAATAGAACAAAAAAATCTCCAGGCTATCTTAAAAGCTCTAAAAAAACAGCGTAAGCCAGCTTTTAAAGACGTTAAACGTACCTTACATAGTCGTCGATATGTGCAATTTAAAACAGGATTAGAAGCCTGGTTAGAATCTCCTACTTATCATAGGATTTCTTCTGTTAAAATTCAGCGAGTTTTACCAGATTTACTATTACCCCAAGCCTGTAGTTTTTTACTGCATCCTGGCTGGTTAGTAGGCGTAGAAATAAAATCAGGGGAGATAATTTTGGCACAGGAACATAGTAGCCCACAAATGTCTTCTGCTGAAGCTAAAATCTTACATGATTTAAGAAAATCAGCTAAAAAAACTCGCTATAATATGGAACTTTTCCCCAACTTTTATGGCAATCTCTATGATGATTACTTAAAGCAAATTACTGAAGTACAAGAAGTTTTAGGGAATCTTCAAGATAGTGCGGTATTGATTGAGTTTTTAGCTTCTTTATCCCATGAGGAACCTGAAACCTATCTGCCCACTTTAGTGAAAATAATCGAAAAAAATCGTCTTATCAAATTACAAGAGTGGCAAGATTTACAAAAATATTTTCTTCACCATAGAAGACAACAGGAATTAAGAGCTATTTTGCAATACCCGAGCTAGTAGGGTGGGCATTGCCCACCTAGGTTTAAAAACTAGAACCAGGCTGATTAAGAAACTCTGTCTCTTCTGGTGTATTTTCTCTTCCTAATATTCGATTGCGATGGGGAAATCTGCCAAATCTTTTAATGACCTCAAAATGTCGATAGGCATAATCAATAGAACTTTGGCTATCTGAATGGTCTTTTAAAGTAGCAAATAATTTCACTGATTTTTCTTGGTCTGCTAAATTTTCGCTGTGTTCCAAGGGAAGATACATAAACCAACGTTGTACAGGAAGTAATTGAGGATCAAAACCTCGCTCAATAGCATATCGAGAATGATTTAAAGCCTGTTTATCTGTAGCAAAAGCTTGTGGTAAACCACGGAATATATTACGGGGAAATTGATCTAATACAATAATTAATGCCAGACAGCTTAAAGGTTGTTCTTGCCAATGAGGTAAATTACCCGTGGCTGCTTGCTGGTAAATTTCTGTAAATCGAGATTTTAGGATCTGGTCAAATTTCTCATCTTTAACAAACCAAGACTTACGAGGTTTACCAAAGTCACTCTCTTCTGGTTTACCAAACCAAAAATCTAATACTTCGTTATATTGCATTGTAATTTATGATTTCTTGGATTAAATCATAGAATATTGGCTACAGATCAAATTCAGGTTTGCATGAATTTACAGAGAAATCCGATTTATACTAAATTCGATTCTCATACCCCCTTTATATTTCTAGTCTGCGTAGGCAGACTTTGTATATATAGCAACAGGTTTCAACCTGTAATTTATAAGTGGGTTTTGGCAACAGAATTTAGTATTATTCCGGGATAGTGAATAAATTTAAGCCCCTTTCCACGGATGCCGAGGCATATCCATTATCCAATTGCCGTGTTGATAATTATCAATTGTCAATTATAAAATTATCCATTATCCATTGGTAATTGCTGTCAATCGAAGTATGCAGGATAGACAAAAGCAAAAGCTGTCGAACTAGGAATTATCATGCCGTCCATCTCTTGAACTATGACAGTTTCTAATTGGTTATCCCAAATGGCTTTAATTTGACGACCGTTAAACTCTACTATTTGTTGCTTAGTTTTTTGTAATTGTTGATGGTCGAATTGATAGCTTGCACCAGAAAAATTATTCTTTGGTGTTAGAGTATCGCTTTCCCAAATATAACTGATAATGGCTTTGGGATGGCGTGTGAGATTTTGTTGATTGCGAACGGGGAAAATAATTCGCTTATCCGTATAATAAGTCCCATAGGGATAGCGTTGATAGTCGCGATTGTACCCTGTATCAGTAGCCAAAATTTGACTGTCGGGATATTGTTTTAACCAATTGCCAAGAGTAGTTTTTACTGTAAGAATTCTAACTAGATTCCGATTAACTGCTTTACCTACTATGCCCATTCCCCAAGGTTGAGAATAGAGGGTATCATCAGCACGGTCATACATCACCAAACAGCTTTGATATAGCTTGCCTGAAACTCCATAGGTAGTGTTATTTCTTTCAAAAACTAAGATGGTGTCGCATAAAGGACAGTAAGAAACGCTGAGATTGACACCTCCTAGAGTATCGTTAACAATTTCGTGCCAATTCATGATGCCTAAAGGATAGGCTTTAGCTTCTCCATTGACAACTACCCCAATCACTGTTTCTTGTTGGTCGAAGGGTGTAGTGGAGGCATTATCAAATTGAGGATTGTCAATACTGGGGATACCATCTTTAGGTGGTCCTCCATTAAGTAGCTCATTTAGGTCAATACGGCTAGATTCATTGGGATTAAGCTTTTGAGCGCGGATGTCTTCTAGCTCTCGCTCTTGGTTGTGAAGATAGCTAGTAAGATGAAAATAGCGCAGTTTAAAATTATCCCATCCTCCAGCTTGTAGAATTGAAATAGTCAAAATCAAGCCAAGTAGGGACACCATTCCTAATGATAGTTTGATAACGCGATTCATTGTTCTAGAGCATCAGACCATTCCACCTGCTATTATTTTCCTCTGTCTCGGATGATGGAAAATTAGCTAGTAATTAAATTTGTCTGAAATTTAACTGAGTGCTTATGCACTTATTTCTGGCAAAAGTCAATTCTGTAAGGTGGGCAATGCCCACCCTACTTTCTAATCCTTACTTTATATTGCATTGTGTTTTATGCTTTCTTAAGCTCTATGTGAAGCAAGCTTCGTTTACATTCAATTCATGGCAACTAGCTATTAGCTATTAGCTTTAAAAGACTCTGTTCAATTCACATTAGACCTGCTTTCTGACAAAATTTCCCCTTCTTTTCCCAAGGAAGGATAAGGCTCTCCTTTCTGATGACAAACAGCAGCTATTTCAGGATAAGCCCATTCAAAGAGAACTCTTTTAAACGTATCAGAATCCAAACTCACACGCTCATACATCCCTGCTGCTAGTCTTTGACGTTGCGCTTCAAATAAAATTACTGCTGCTGCTACTGATACATTGAGAGATTGCACCATGCCCAACATGGGAATAATGATATGTCCATCACTCAAGTCTGCTGCTAACTGACTAACTCCATATTTCTCTGCACCTAATAAAATAGCTGTGGGTTGAGTATAGTCAATGGTGCGATAATCTACTGCTTCTTGGCTGAGATGAGCAGCATAAACTTTAAAATTAGACTCTTGTAAAGAAGCGATCGCATTTTTAATATTAGGATAGGTATTGAGTCTGACCCATTTCTCACTTCCTTGAGCTACTTGGGAATAAGTAGGCATTTTACTTTTACTACTAACCCCGTTAACTTCAAATACTCCTACCGCATCACAAGTACGAATGATAGCTGATAAATTATGAGGTTTATGGACATCTTCTGTAAGAACTGTTAAATCAGGTTGTCTGTTACCAAGAACTTGTTGTAATCTCTTGTATCTTCGCGGAATAACCATAGAATATTTATTTTTAAGTTTTCAACTGAAAATCTCTAATCATGGCAAAGCTCAATGATACTCTTAAAAATATTCCTAACTTAAAGGTAAAATCCGTTGCGAAAGCTTTGGATTGGTCTTGGTTAGTGGATTTTGGTCAAGGTGATTTCGCCCAAGGGAAGTCCGCAGCAGAAATAGCTTTACTCGATGATTGGAATCCAGATACTTTACTCGTTCGTGGTATAGTCCATCAACTTCAGGGAGAATATAATCAAGCTTTATTCTTATTTGCAGAAGTTTTTTTGGGAGCATCTACTGTAGAGCAAAAACTGATTATTGCCACTTTTGCCTATCTAACAGAACAAAAAGCCCAAGAAACTCTTGCTGACGATTTTGCCGTGAGTTTGTCCACAAGTAGCCCTAGTAATTGGCTTAGTAGAGTTCAAATTCTGAAAGAAGAAATACCAAACACTAATCTGAGATTAAAAACTAATTTCATTGAACAGATTGCCAAAATATTACCCTATTTCCGTACTGTTATAGCTAGACAACATAATTTTGTCCAAAAAGAACGATATCATCAGAAAATCCAAAGCAAGCTTACTCGCCAACTGGAAATATATCAAAATGCAGAAATTTATGCGATCGCAGAATTCTTGTATGGTGTTCTAGCCCAGATACTAAACCTAGCAGGACAAATTAAACCAGGATGGGAATTACTCGACCATTTAACTAAAGCTTATAGCAATTCTGAGAAATTTTTAGAGGCTGGTTGGTTTTCCCTCAACCAAGGAGATTTAATTGTCACCATCTATCCTTGGGGCAAACCAATTTTGTTTGGTTACTGTGTCGCAGAAGTAATTACTAATCCCCAGGGTAAACGAAAATTAGATCGTTCTTCCCTTGATACTAATAATGCACAACAACTATATTCCCAAGCTAGAGAATATTTTAGTATGGCTCAAGCACCACGAGGGGAAGCTATGGCAATCATGAGATTAGCTTATCTCAATGCCGTAGGTGGTCAGTGGAATTTAGCTGCTTTTGGTTATCAAGAAGCTAAACAATATTTTGCTCAAACAGGGGATATCCTGAACGCCATGGCAGCAGAAATGGGTCGTCTTTGGAGTATCCTACAGTATCAAACCCTAGATTCTGATTGTTTGGCAATTATTCAAGAATGGACTCAATGGATTCAGGAAAAAGGAGCTATTTCTTGGGGAATGAGTTTTGCTTTTGCTTTTGCTTTAGCTGCCGAAGAAGCTTTGTTAGTTAACCAAGAGTTAGAAGTAGCTCTACGCCTAATTGGAGTAGCAGAAACTATTGTGATCGAGTTAGAAAATGCACAACCTATTGGCTTTTCTGTTTCTTGTAAACAACTATGGCAGAGTTGTTTGTTAATCCTAGAGAATGTTTTTCGGAAAATAGTAGAAAGATTAGCTTTAACCGATAATTGGCAACAGGCTTTTTCTCTAGGGGAAAAAGTCAGAATATATGGAATTAATACCCTAGAAAATACTAATTATTTGAAACCTATTTTAAGCTCTGTTCCTACCATCAAAGATTTATCCAATCAACTTAAATCGGATGTTTTATTACTTGCCTATTTAATCACAGACCACGCTCTACTGATCTGGGGTATTACACAACAAGGTTTGCTCAAAAATCATGTATGGCCAACTATCAAAAATCAACCTTTCCAGACTCAGATACTAACTAACAAAATTCATCAATGGCTTAAAGAATTATCAGAAGCTCATCTAGTTGAACAGGAACAGAAACTATTAGTAAAGCTATTTTTTAGACCTTTTATCAAAGAAATCAACAATGCTAATCATATTGTGATTCTGCCCGATAAACAATTACAAGGGATTCCTTTTTCTGCTTTAAAGTTTCATGATACAACATTTAAACAAGATAGTTATCCAGGATATTTTTTAGGTCTATATAAGTCTATATCTTATATTAATATTGCTCAAGAAATTAAATGCCAAAATAATATTATATCTACAGATAATCAAGTATTAATTATCACTGAAGACGGAGAATTTATAAATAATAAATCAACTAATTTCAAAATTAGTAGCTCTCCTCACTTATCCCTCACTAAATCTCTTATCTTAGCAATTATTAATATTTACAATTTCTCGGCAAACAGCCGTAACAAAAAAGAAATAGTTAAAACAGTCCATTTATTCTTATCATCAAAAACTCTGTTTCTTGCCAAATCTATGTTTCAAGATTTAGCAGCAGACTTAGCTATTGTCAATATTGAGGACGTACATTTAAACCAATTTCCCACAATAGAATTAGCTCCTCTAACTCGAAGTATTATCAATGCAGGTACTCAAACAGTAGTAATTCTTTTCCAGGGAGAATTTGCTATTGCTACTGCTATGTTGACTTTCTTCTTTCATCAAGGATTATATAAAGGTTACTCTATCGCTCAATCTCTTTATCAAGCACAACAAAGAATTAGTCGCGTCAAAGCTCAAGAAGCAATAAATTTTTGCCGATTACTTCAAAGTCATATTTCTTGGCAAAGTGACAGCGATCGCGCTATCTATGGGTTACTTACTAGGTATATGGGAGATATTTTAGTTTTGGGAGGAGACTATATTAAAGCTACACAAGCTTATAAAGTAGCCATTAATATCTTCTCTGCTACAGGATATGTCTCGGAAGCTCGTAGTCTTCAAGAAAACTATCAATTGTTTAATTCTCTTCAAGATATTTCTCAAACATTTTCTAGCGAGCTCCCAATCTTCCAAAGTCCAACTAATTGGCATAACGGATTTATTTTTGGTGATTTTTCCCTTAAGACTATTGAGTAAATAGTATCAAAGGTTTCGGTATAAATGCTCTTACTTTACCAACACCTTTATTACACTATCCAAAAATCTTAGGGTCAATCAATTTATATAAAGATTGACCCTAAAACTATGGAATTGAATGATTTAACCCATTGGTTTAGCTATCTACAACAAATAAACCAGGATAAATAG
>JASJEK010000120.1 GCA_030064915.1 Xenococcaceae cyanobacterium MO_234.B1 | reverse complement strand
TTCGACAGCCTAGTCTGCATCTGGGTCTACCCGCTTATTTTTAAAGAAAATGCGCTGTTGAGCATCATCTCGAATATGAGTAATGTTGCCTACTGGGTCATAAGTGTAGTGTAGGCTCTGCAACCCGCATCTCGGCCAACCTTCGGGTGGGGGCTTTGGACAGTCATTGGGAAAAGTAGCACCTCGGGTGGTAAATAGATGCGTTAACCGAAACGTCAGCGGGTCGTAGGTGTAAGTCGTTTTGGTGCCATTTCCGTATTCAATTAACGTCCTCTGACCCTTGGCATTGTAGTTGATCTTCGTCACCGCAGGTAGGTCTGCCGTTAACGGGTTCAGTAACTTCTTCGGTTCACCCTCGTGCTTCAACCACACATGAACCTGCTCCAGCAGATTCGCCTCGTTGTAGAGGGGTTGAATTATATCCGTCTTGATCGTCGCCTTCTTAACATCGTGGGGCGCAACCATCTGAATCGTCCGATTCAGCGCGTCATAGACCGTACTGTTCTCGAAGATTTCCGACTCCTCCATCGCTGGATTTGCCGACCAATCCAGGCGTAGATTGTAGTCCTTTGCCAGTTTGCGCCTACTACGCAACAGATTACCCTTGAAGTCATACTCGCGATTGGTCTCCACCCCCGCCCCGGCGGACTGCTGGGACACTTCCCCCCGCAGGTTATATTTCGCCGCATCACTGCCAACTTCTTCCCCGTACACGATCCGTTCCGCTAGAATCTCCTCCTGCCTTCCCTGACCCTCACGGTCATAGCGCACGAACAGATGGATCGGACGCTGCAAGGCATCGTACTTATAGCGGAATTGCTGTTGGCGGCTGTCCCAAGTACGGATGGGATTGCCCGCTACGTTGTTCAGCGTCCAGCGTTCCCCCGCATCCATACTCTTGAGGTAGATACGATGGGTATCCTCTTCCTCGCCCTCCTCATCTTCATCGGGTCCGCTCATATCGTAGGCGTATTCCATCACCCGATTCTGGCGGGCATCAGTAATTACTAGGGGATTGCCCTCAATGTCCAGCTTGACGGCGGTTTCGTACTTCTCATCCACAATCTTGAGATTTCCGGTTGCAGGATCGATTTCATCGGTTTTTTGAAACTTGTTGTGAGCAATAGTCAAAAACGGGCGACCCAACGTATCCAAATGGCCAATAGTAGGGGTTTCCCCATGAATCGCTGCCTTTTCTGCTGCCGCCTTCTCCGCCGCTCGAATTTTGGCATTTCCAGGAAGCGACTTCTGAGTTTGAGGATCTACATCCGGCCATTGCGCCAAGGCCATCTGGGCATCCGTCCGTAAAGTATGCCAGGTAGGCAGATACTCCTCATGGGGCAAATCCTGGAAGAAGTGGCCTACATCTGGGTCAGTCCTCGGGTCGGCCTGCTCCACCGTGTCGTTCACATCCCAGGTTGCCTGCTGCCAGGGATCGAAGACCACCTTTTCATAAGTATGGTTAGGATGCAGCGTCGCCACCACCCGTTCCAATGGGTCGTAGAACAAAATCGGCGTTACTCCCCACTCCACCAAATCTTGCTCCGTTTCGTACTGGTGGGTACTGCTGAAGAAGGGTTCGTACTGCTTGACCGGGTTGCCCTTGTTGTTATAAATAATGCGCCCTGTCCCCACCCAGCGAGAACTCACCTGACCAAACTTAAGTTTGCCATTTCCTCGTACCAGTTCCCCCGTGACAGGATTTCGCAGGGGAGCCTTTCCAGGTTCCGCTTGCACCTTGGTTTGAATTTCCCTCCCAAAGCCATCGGAATAGGTATAGGATTCCTGCCAGCGCGTGGTGGAACTGCGATGTTCTTCTCTGGCACGAGTTTTGACGTAAGTGGGACGCTGGTGCTGCTTCCAGTTAAACAGGTCGTATTCTAGGCTCGTTGTAGGGTCATCCAGGGTATCTCCCATCTTCTTCGGGTCGGTTTCCCCGACCTTCCCCATCACGGCGGTGGCTACTACCATTCCTAAAGCATCGAAGCGAACTGCCTCTTGGTTACTATTGGGGTCAGTAATCTTTTCTGGCTGCATCATCCGATAGTTGTTAGTAACTTGGACGATATTCTTGAGGGGGTCTTTTGTTTGCTTGACCAGCAGGACATAATTGTCATAGGTAGTGAAGAAAGTCTTGCCAAAGGGGTCTTTAATATTGGTTGGCAGGTAGAACTTCTCGGGAGCAAATGCCTGTCTCCCTGAAGGAATCCACCAATCCCCATCTTTATCCGAAGTGAGGAAAAGACCTTTATCTTTGAGGTCTTTGCTCTTAAGGTACTTGCCCTCATCCCGCAACAAACCCTCCAGGGTACTCCTGAACACCTCTGGGGTAGTAGGGGTAATACTGTCAATCTGGATTTTGCTGCTGTCATAGACCTCCAACAGACCCGAGGTAAAGGCCATTTCGTAGCTCTCGTAGGGCAGTACTAGGGATTCTATTTGCCCCAATTTTAGGGGTTCAGTTGGGTCAGTAGTATTCGCCTCAGCATCCTTACGGTAGAGCGTTCGGCTGCATTCAATGAGCCGCTTTTGCAATTTGCCGCTCTCTGGCGTTTCCTCGTAGGCAATTTCGGCAGTTGTCTTTAACTTTTCCTTGATAAAGTCTAGGGAATAGGGGACAAAGTAGTGCGATTTCCTCTCCCCCAGCACAATTTCCTTAATTTCAACTGATAAACCAGTAATTTCGTAGGTACGGCTCTCAATGGTTACTCCAATGCGATACCAGTCCTTTTCATGGGGGTGGTTCACCAGCCAATTTTCCTGATAGGTAATCAGGGGCTTGCCCTCTTGCTTTGATAACTCTCCCCTTTGAATTTTAATTCCCCCCTGTTCCTCGTATTGAGGTTGACGTCGGGGGTAACCAATAGCTGCTGACTTCAACACATTGCCAAACTCGTCCACTTCCAAGGTCATCTCGTGACTGATGCGGGGCTCTTCAGGATTGCGCTCGTAGTGGTAATTAATTGTCTCGTGGGGATGGGTGAAAAATACGGCATACTGCCCTTTCTGTCTAGGCTGCAATTGTCGAATTTGATAATTCCGCTCGGAAACACTGTAGGGATGTTGGCTCTGCTCTGAGCCATCTACTGCATAAATTTCCTGCCGTAACACTTGTCCCTTTAAGGCACGGCAAGCTTCCCTTTCCTCCTGAGCCGTTAACCCATCGGGTAGAATCGTATCGGGTAATAAAGTTGTTTGAAATTGCTTCTCAAGTTTTCGTCGTTCTTCTTCCGAGGTCTGCTCTGGAATACGATGCTGGGGTTCTCGATAATATTCCTTGGCAGCAAAGAAGTTGGAAATATGTTCTCGGTCGATAAATGCCCCTGTATGGAACCAGGTCTTCGTATGCACGGGCGGCACGTACAGGGACTTCTCCTGAGCATTTGTCCCCCCCCCTGCCTGAAAAACAGTATATTCCTCCGTATCCCACTGTTCTACCAAGCCAAAACCCCTAAACTCTCGTTCCTCCCCATCGAAATAGCCGTGATGATAGGCATAGCGGGTTACAAAATTATTGCCCGTAATGCGATCGCCAGTTGCGACTCGCTCCACCACATGGACAGGGAATGGCAGTCTTGTAATCCAAGGTTTGCCCTCCTTCCGATCTTTTAGATAAAAGTGAGTTGAAGACACATACTTCAACTTGGTTTCTGCCCCCAGGTTATTGACCACAGAGGTCATCAGGTGGGGCTTCTGCCCCCCCATCAAATCGATATACTGCATCGGCTGATGGGCTTGCCCTGGCAAGGGAGATGACCAAACAATACAAGCTGTCCCATTACCCAGCAGATCGACAACCTGCACCGCTGCCAAATTATCGGAAGTAGGGAAATTGGTTATATAAGTAGGTTTTCTCCAGCTATTGCCTGCCTGATTCAACCAAACTGCAATTGCTTCCCTTCCCAGATAGATAATATCCGTAGTCCCTGAGCCATCAATATCTGCCAGCCGAACTCGCTTCTGGTCAAATAGCTCTGGATGGTCAAAATAGGGAGACCAATCCATCGTTACCTTAGCTCCAAACCGCCCATAACCGAGACTAGACCAATAACAAACTTCCCCATTGCGAATTCGCACCAGGTCATTTAGCCCATCCCCACTCATGTCTGCTAGATAAACTGATTGAGTACCATCAGCAAACACCAACGCTGCTCCCTGTTCTTCATCTTGGGTCTTACGTACCATTTCCGCCGCTCCAAACCCCTGCCGAGCCTGGGAAGGATACCAGACAAATAGCTCATCCTGAGTAATCAGAATATCTGCATGACCATCCCCATTCAGGTCAATAAAGCGCAGATTGGGGTCGTTCCAATCTATATTGGGGGTGGACTCAAACGGGCTGAAATTGCGCCATTCTCCATCTGCTTCTCTCTGGTAGTAGCCTGTTAGTGTACCTAACAGCACGAGATCCTGGGTGCCATCCCCTGCCAGATCCATCACCCGCTGCTGGGGGCTTTGGAGCACTGCCAACGAGGGCTTGGTTGCTACCAACTCCTGTGGGGCAAACTTCGCTGCCCCCAGATTCCGCTTATAGAACCAGCCCGTACCCTGCTCTGTCAGAATGCCAGAAATACCTTCACTATCGAGATCCACCCATTGGTACTGGCTACCATCCAAGCCCATGGGCAGATTCTCCAGACTCTCCGAATCAATGATCTGGATTGTATCCTGAATCTGAGGTCGGTCATAGTGCATCTCCAACGGGGGCATCCAACGCCTGCGATATCCTGCTCCATCGCGCGCATAGCCCGTCTGCTTCGCCGCTACCAAGTAGGTCGCTACTGAATCTTTCTCGTAGCCAAAATCCGTGGAGCGCACTAAATGCCAGTCTTTTGGAGCATCTAGAACCTTACCCTTCTCATCCAGGCGATGGAACATCAACACTCGACGGCACAACCTCTGGGTGCGTATTTCAAACCCAGCCCGATGGGTGGAAAAGGCATCTGGACGATGGAACCACGAGCGCACCTCATTGGGGGTTGGGGTATCGGTGCTTAAATCCTCTGGCTTGAGCTGATTCCAATTCCCTTCATCCAATCCTGGTTTGTCTAAGTCTTGTAACGTCGCATTGTCGATCCCGTGTTCACCATAGTCAAACACCACTCGGAATAGCCAATCATCGTCCCCATCCTGGATGATTTTCAGGTAGTCCTTTTGGGGTGGATTCGTAGCCTGCCGATAAGGCTTACGGTTCCCATACCAGATGTGCTTGAGATAAACATTGGCATATTTGTACTCTTTGGTTAGTCGGTGGCTCTCCTGTGGTGCAGACTCATCCCGCCCCTCTGAGTTCTCCTGCTTGTATTGGTAAACAATCAGATTGCCGCGATCGTCATAGCTCGCTTCTAGCAGCCACTTGAACACCCTAGATTCATCGGCAGAGTCAACAATTCGACTGTTCAGCTCTTTACTTCTGCCATAAATGCTGGTGACATTATCCTGAGAAAGCGATCGCCAGTGAATTGCTCCCGTTTTCCGATGCTGCCACCGCTCAATTCGGGCGAACAATCCCTCAATACGAGGCCGATAGCGACGAACAATATAGTCTTCAGCACCTGGAATATTTGTGGGTCTATCCTCCTCCCACTTATCACCATTCCGTATCAAAACAGGAACTAAATCCTCAGCCCCTGACAGGATAAAAACATCCGAATCCTCCCCATCGAAATAGCGGGGTAGCCCTTTATCTGTCTTCCGCGTCACCGAGGGTACCGAAAGATTCCACCCCAGACCAAAAGCTCCATTCCCCGCTCCCGAATCGTAGCTCAGGGAAAGCTGGGGATAAAAATCTGAACGGCTGGGTGTAGTGAAAATCGGCACGCTCAACGAACCAGTTCCCGTCACAGGATTGACCGAGAACTTCTCGCCGATACCCCGGATAGCACCGCCCCCCTTCGGCAGCGTCACCGCTGGTGGTGGTGAGACATAAGCGCGATCGCTATTAGTAGCTTGATTGTTGCTTTTTAAGTTCGGGCGATCAAACATCAACTTAACCTCTTGGAAAGCAGTTAAAACACAGACAGCGAAATTCTTATTCTCTTCGTTTCCGAGCAACCAGAAGCAAAAATGCTTACGTACAGCTAATTTCAACCAGCTCGTATATTAATTAGTGCATCATCCCCTTGCCTTTTCCCAGACCCATTTAACTCTGTTTGTCTTTCCTTGGGAAAAACACCAGATTCCTGTTCCAGCAATCTGAGTAGTTGTTCTTCTAGTGGAGTCAGATAGGAACGTCTAATTTTTCCCAAATGCTCTAAAAGAACACAACCAGCTTTTTCCAAACTCTCACAATCGAGTAATCTGGTCAGACGAGTGGCTAGTTCCTGCATCTGACTACATTCTTCTGGGCTGTAGTTCAAAGATTGTAAATAATCGAGTTCGATAAACTCCACTGTTCCGTTCCAAAGTTGTAAATGGCAGCTATCTTCTTGAACTTCACTCACAATTCCCCAACACTTATTTTTTCCTCTTAGTTTGGGTTCATCTTTAGCGAGGAGCAGGCAAACTTCACCTACATAGTGATGATTGTTAACGTTTGTTGGTCTTGTCAGTTCTCTAACCACTTCTTTCACAATCCGAGTTGCAGGAACTTTTCCTCCTGTATAAGCTACTGCCTGTTGCCAAGCAGCTCTCTGTAACTTTGGTTCTAGGGGAGTCAGAGGTCGGCACTGGGATTCTCTAGTGGGTAAAATGTGCACAAATTGTGCACATTCAACAACCGACAGATTATCTACCACCACAGCAGCACCAATTAAGTTGTATGAATGCCGTCGATGAAAGCCGAAACGTTCCAGACAATAGTCCTCAAATCTAGAGTGAGTAGAACGATAGAGTCGCTGATCTCGCAATTGTTGTAGGGCTTTTCCTGCTAAATAGAAGGATTGCTCTACCTGTTTTTCTAGCTGTTCCCGAGCATTTTGTTCTTTTAACGTTAGTTCAAGAGTACTGTCAAGGTCTTCTACTCTTACAGTTTGGACTAAGGCAGAATTAGCTTTTGGCTCAACTAAAGCTATAGTAACTGCCCCAGGGAAATTATGCTCTTGAGTGAACTGCACTGTTCTTCCCCCCAGATTTTTTGTGAAAGTTCCACACTTTCTCCCGATTAATCACAGTAGAGCTTAATCTTAAATTCTTCACTTGAATATAGTTTTGAATATACTTTTCACAGATTGCATTTTTCAATTTAAGGAAAAAAGTTGAGAAAATTGTGAGGAAATTGCCGATTTTGCAACCAAATTTTGCTTGATTTACACTCAAGTTCGCTAAATTTTATGTATAATTACTGAAACTTAGTTATCAGTGATTATACTGATTTTCAGTGATTATACTGATTCGTTTTTTAGGTGTTGCTATTTTCCTGTGTTTAGAGGTTTAATCCCAACTCATATTTATTGATAAATAGCCCCATCACTTGTTTCGTCCATTCCCTCACGACTAAAAAAAAGCAAATTGTTTTTCTTTGTAGTCGTTTAATTCTGGTTCTTAAGTTAATATGTTTCTGCTGAAGCTCTTTATATTGCAATATGAAATTGATGGAAAGCGCAAATATAAACAATTTAAGGGAAAAGAGTCTAAACATCTTATGCCTGACCCAACATCTAGACAAAGCGAATTGATCGACACTTTAGTCGAATATCTAACTTTAGAAACAGTAAAGCCAGAGTTTGAACCTGATATGACTTGGGATAATTACTCCCTAGATATTGCTAGTAACGATCCGCCATTAGGAGCAGTTTATGTTACAAGCTGGATGCTTAGTTGCCAGCCAAATCAAGACTCAACCCCAACTGATTACGATATCGTAATCAGACTTTTAATCGCCAAGTCTACCTTTACTGAAACACTGCGCTCTGCTAATGCTTGGGGCGGGTTTTTAACTCATACGGTACTTAAAAAACTCAGGAAAGAAGGATACAACGGTTTGTTCGCAGGTATTAATATTAAACCAAAACCAACAATTCAAGACCCACTTTTAAATCAAGACGGAGGAGCAAAAACTAGCTTAATTATCCCTTGCTCTTGGCATGATGCGGGGGGGACAATATCAGGATTTAATTATTGATTTTTAACTCTGCTAGAGTTTCAGGGATGATTAGAGTATTAGGTTGGTAAGGGTCAAAAGTATTGGCATCACATTTTAAAGCATAGGCGATCGCATAAATAAGAACTCCAGGGTCTTGTTTGCCGTTTTCAATACGAGATATTGCTGATTTGTGGCAATAGACTAAATTGGCTAATTGCTGTTGTGATAAGCCTCGAAAAGCGCGAACTGTACTAATTTTGCGCCCTAAGTTCTGTAGCAGTTGTGGATTTTTCACCCTTGTTGCAGATATAGTTCTTAACTCCCCATTTTATCCATACACAAGGTTATCGTGACTAATGTTAAACCACAATACTAATTAATCATGGGTGATATTAATGCCATGGGGGTTTTACTTCAGCGTGACCCCGTAAGTCGCGTTGTTAATGCCATTAATGGCTGTACGTTTTCTTGGAATGAAGAATTAGAACAAGAAAACATCGACGCTTATCCTAATGAAGATTGTGGTGTTAAGCGCGATATCGGGTTAAGTGAGAAAAAATCCACTATGACCGTCACAGTGGGGACTAAGACTATTGATGATGAGTCTTGGGGCTGGATGATCATGAATACTCGCTCTTCAAACACCGCTTCACTAGCCTTACCTAATCCCACTTTCGCTACCGTTACAGGGGGAGTCCTTTCTGTCCCTGGACTAACTTTAGATCAGACTGTTAGTGTAACAATTATGTCCAACGTCAAACCAGGGAAAGTTCCTTTGACTCAACAGCCTTCTGGGACAGGGCTAACAGCTAGTACTTTTGAGGTTGGTGTAGATCAAATTACAGTTGATGGAACTCACGAAGGAAAACGCTGTCTAATTTACTATTTTCAATTGGTTACTAACCAAGAAATTTTTGGCGGTGATACACCTATTTCGCGCTATAGCAATATCGAGCTTTTTGGCAAAATCTGCGGCGATAAAATGTCCGACAAGAGAATCTGGTTTCCCGATTGTACTTCTGATAAAGGAGCTTCTCTTGACAACACTGGTGACGAATACACCAGAGAATATACTGCCTTTGTTGATTTTGCCCGTGGTTTTCAATCTCAATATGTAAGTTGGTAACGTTATGTCTGTTGAAAAAATAGATGAAAAAAAGGACACGTCGGGAGAGGAAACCCCAGACGCTCGTGATGTTCGTGAGGACACGTCTGCCGAATCAAGTTCGGCAGCTCGTGATGTCCGTGTCGCTCCTCCTTCGTCTTACTTATCCCCAGAATTCATCCCTGTCCCAGAAATAAAAGCAAAAAAGGTAGAATCTATGGCTCAACTTTTCCAGCCCCAAAAGTACAAAAAGCAGGAGCTAATCAAAAATGAAGATGGTTCGGTCAAGCTTGAAGTTGACGAACAAACAGGATTTGTAACTAAAACTCTCAAGCTGTCAGACCCATTAATCCCAGAAGGAGAAAAGATCGATCCTCTCTATAAGGAGCAATATCATAAGGTAAGCGCGCTAGCAGGAAAGCGAGTTAAATACGTTATTTTAGGGTCAGACAAGGAAACAGTGATTAGGGATGATATTGATTGTGC
>JASJEK010000128.1 GCA_030064915.1 Xenococcaceae cyanobacterium MO_234.B1 | reverse complement strand
AGGATGCGCTCCGCGCGGAATATTATTGGTCAAAATTCATCCGCTCGATTTATCGAGGGACTTCTTTTGACATTGAAGTTAAACTATTCACAGAAAAGATTACATTAGCCAATTAATGACTTTAATTCCCAATCCCCAAATCTGGTCAGTCCCAGAAAATCGAATTACCGCAGAAAATCTTTATTGGAATCGTCGTCGTTTTCTCAAAACCCTTGTTGGGGCTGGAATTGGTGCTAGTATATTACCTCTTGCAGGGTGCAACCCCTCTGGCTCTGTTATTGGGAAATCTGCTTCTCAAACGGCTCTAGAAACTAGCCTGAACTTACCTAAAATCAGTAACTTTACCAAAAATCCTGCATTTGCCAAGGTTCAAAGACCGATTACAGAAGAAAAACTAGCTGGACAGTATAATAACTTTTATGAATTTGGGGGAACCAAAAAAATTTGGTTAGATGCTCAAAAACTTCCTACTGATAACTGGAAAGTAGAAGTTACAGGACTGGTTAAAAATCCTCAGACTTACGATATTGATGAGTTGAAAAGAAAATTTCCCCTAGAAGAAAGAGTTTATCGTTTCCGTTGTGTAGAAGCTTGGTCTATGGTACTACCTTGGATTGGCTTTCCCATGAACAAATTAATTGAAGCAGTAGAGCCTACCTCCCAAGCTAAGTATGTTCGCTTTACTTCTTTTTATGATCCTGAGATTACTACAGGCCCAGGATTTCACATTGGGTCTTTGCCTTGGCCCTATCAAGAAGGTTTACGGATTGAGGAAATGGCTAATGAATTAGCTTTTTTCGCGGTGGGAATTTATGGTCATGATTTACCCAAACAACATGGCGCACCTTTGCGAATGGTTATTCCCTGGAAGTATGGTTTTAAAGGGGCAAAATCCATCGTTAAAATTGAGTTTCTCGATACTCAACCTGCAACCTATTGGAATACTATCGACTCTAGAGAGTACGATTTTGAAGCGAATGTCAATCCCAATAAACCCCATCCTCGCTGGTCTCAAGCTACAGAAAAGTTTATTAGTACGGGACCTGGTCTCTCTTGGGACATTAAGGAAACCTTACCTTACAATGGTTATGGAGAGTATGTAGGACATTTATACAGTTAAAGTTATCTTGCGCCCCAAGGTACTTTAATCTTAGACAGGCAAAGAAACTTATTAGTTAACAAAACCGTCTAGATATAAATAACTACTAACTTAAGCTATTAAAAACCATGGATATCAACAATAGTGATCGCCACGAATGGTTCAGCCGGGCTAAAATATTAGCGAACTTAGGAAAGTTAGAATCAGCAAACGCTTGCTATGACAGGGCTATTGCTCTCAAGCCTAACTATTATGAAGCTTGGTGTGAAAAAGGGGAAGTACTAGAAAAATTGGGCTTTCTCGAAAAAGCAGATGTTTGTTTCAATGAAGCTTTGGGAGTATTCGCTTATGGTGTGGAAGAAAGTCTAGAAGATGATATCCTAACAGCGATTCCTGCTACAGATAAAGCCAGCAGCTTTTACAACAAAGCCTGTTTCCATGCTTTACAAAATAACCTTGAGTTGGCGATCGCAAACCTGCAAGAAGCAATTAAACTTCACCCTAGTAAGTATTGCTCTATGGTAGACCAAGACAGCGATTTTGCTGAAATCAGAGGTCATGAAAAGTTTAAAAGTCTAAATATTATATGTAAGCTTACCTCGCAATAAATCTAGGTTTTGACGGTACTATTACTTAGAAAATAATTCTTGGCGCAAACGATAGATAATAGTGTTGGGTTCTACTTGAGATAAAATCTCAGTCATCACCGTCGAAGCACCAAGAGAACCCCAAGTGCAGCCTTGTTCTAGATAAACTTGAGCTATTTTTCCTACTACATAAGCTCCGTAACCAGCGATCGCACCTTGTAAAGTGGCGGTTGCACTATAGATAGTAAAAGCAGCAGGACTACTAAAAGCATGAGTCAAAGCTGCACCACCTTTGCCAATACCCAAAATTAGATTACTGGTAATTTCTCCTAAGAGTAAAGCTCCACAGCTAGCAGCAATTTTGCGCCAAAGTTCTCCTGATTCGTGATTAGTAATCGGTAATCCATACAACCTAGCCAAAGAGCGAATTAGAGCTAAATCCGCCACTAAACCCCCGATGACATCTAGTAAGGGAATGGGATTAGCTGCAACAGCGATCGCTTTGTATTTAGCATATTTCCAGATGAGATCCTGAGCTTCTTGTTGTCGAAGTTCTACAGTTTTCCGTGCAATATTAGCTTCTGCGGCTCTTGCTTGTACCAGAGCATTTAAAGCCAGGAGTGATTTTCCTTCCCGTTGCAAAATTTTTAGTATGGCTGTTTTTAATTCTTCTAGTTGAGGGGGTGGTGTTTCCCATCCTGTGGCTACTGTCCCATCAGCAGATTCTACCCTTACTTGAATCGGTTGGGGTTGAGCAGAAACCATAACAATATCGTCAGTGTAAATGATCTGGTCTAAATTTTCATAGTCATCATTAGCATTGAGCAATTGCAGTTGGTAATAAATACTGTCGCGATCGCGCTCGGGATAAAGATCGATTTTATTAAATACTAAAATTAACGGTTTTTGACTACGGCGCAATTCCCAGAGAGCTTGATATTCGGTACGGGTAATATCTCCTGCTACGATGAACAAGATTAAATCTGTTTGTTGAGCAATTTCCCTAGCGATTTTAGCTCTGACTTCTCCTGAAACTTCATCTAACCCAGGAGTATCAATCAATTCAATCTCTATTTCGCTATTGAGAGGATTCCAGCGTAAAGATTGGGGAAATTGAGTTACACCATGAAATGGACCTGTTTGTAAGATTTTCTGACCCAATAAACCATTAATAATTGAAGATTTGCCACAACTGACTAAACCAAAGGTAGCAATCCGAATTGCTTTACGGTCTAGTTTATCCAAAGCTCCCTTGAGTGCTTGTAAATCTTCTTTAACCGCAGCTTGTAACTGCTCATCAGGGGGATAATTCCAGTGACGACGAAAACTAGCGTACCAAGAAATGGCTTGTTGTAAACTGGCGCGAGAACGATTAAAGTGTTTTTCTTGTTGAGTCACTTGGGGATTGGGGATAAGTAATGGTTAATTGATAACTAATTACTGATTACTGATTACTGATTATTTAGAGTCTAAAGCACCTTTGGGATAAGCAATGCGTTTATGATTAAATTGTTGCCAAACTTGAACAAATACCTCTGCAATAATGGGTAATTCATCATAACTCAAGCCACTATCGCAAAGTTGCTGATCGTTCCAGCGAGCCTTAAAAATCTTTTTAATTGTAGCCAAAGCCTGTTCGGGAGTTGCTTCTTTTAGCGATCGCAGTGCCGCTTCACAACCATCTGCTAACATCAGAATTCCTGATTCTCTCGATTGGGGAATTGGACCATCATAACGGAAATCAGATTCTAATACTGGGTGATTTGCTGCTTGCTGTTTTGCTTGATGATAAAAATAAGCAATTAATAATGTTCCTTGATGTTCTGGGATAAAATCCCTAATTGCTTTCGGTAAGCCATATTTACGAGCCATAACTAATCCCTCTGTAACGTGCTTTTTAATGATTTCGGCACTTTTCCACGGATCGTTAATTTCGTCATGTTTATTGGGTCCACCCATCTGATTTTCAATAAAGCCTAAAGGGTCATGCATTTTCCCAATATCATGATATAAAGTTCCGGCTCTGACTAATTCCACATTACAGTTAAGTTTTCTAGCGGCAGATTCTGCTAAGGAAGCGACAAACATAGTATGTTGACATGTCCCTGGTGCTTCTGTAGCCAGTCTTTTAAGTAGGGGTAAATTGGGATTAGATAATTCTGCTAAACGAATCGGAGTTATTAGATCGAAACATCTCTCTAAGTATGGGGATAATCCGATAGCGACAATACTCCAGGCGACTCCAGATAAACCAAAAATAATTGCGTCTGGTAAGATAGCCGACCAAATACTAACCGCACTAGCACTTAAGATGAGATTGGTAATAAAATAGACTCCCCCTTGAGTTAAGCCGACTATTACTCCCACCCCAGACATAGCTTCGCGAGAGGGTAATCTTCCAGCGATCGCGGCCGCGATAATTCCTCCTGCACTTCCTGCCAGTAAGTATTCCCAACTAATCGAGACACCGCCAAAACTAACTAGGGCTGCTAGTAAAGTAACATGACAAACAGCCAGGAGTGGACTGTAAAAACTACTTACCAACAGAGCCACAGCAGAAAGATTAGTATAAGGGATATTAAATAGGGTTAAAATCGGTGTGCTCAAACTCAGCAAACACAACAAACCATAATCACGACGACGTAGAAATGGATGAATTTTACGTTGAATGAAGAGAAATATCCCAACTATAAATGTAACAATCAGCAGAGATAGTCTGAGTCCTAACCAGTTGATCTCACGACGACTTAACCCTAAACCATCCAGTAAAACAAAATCTGCTTGGGAAATTACCTCTCCTTGCCCAACAATTATTTCTCCTTGCTTGACAGAAACAATGACTGGAGCGATCGCTTGTGCTGCTTTTTCGGCGATATTTCTAGTAGCTTCTCGATCTTCTTGCAAATTAGGTTGCAAAATACCTAGTAAAAGGTTCCTCGCTAAATGAGAAGCGGATGGGGGAATATCAGGGCTAAGTTGAGTATCAACGGCTTTTTCTAAAATATCTGAGGGCATTCCTGGAGAGATACCCTGAGCTAAAATCCTCTCTGTGGCAAGGTTCAGCATCTTTCTGGTTTTTTGCCACTCCCGTTCGCTTAAATTGAGAATGGTTGTAACTTCTGTTTCATTGAGAAAGGGAATTGGCTGTTGTGGGATTTTTTTAGCAGCTTGAGCATAGCGGTAACGGATTAGAGTTACCTTAAATATCAGTGATTCAAATTTTTTTGAAGATATTTGTTGGCGATAAGCTTGCAATTGAGCAATTGTCTGTTGCAACACTACATTAAAGTCAGGAGTGTTACTAGATGTGGAATTAGGTTGGGAGTTGGGAGATTGTTGATTTTTCAGAGACTCTAGTATGATTTTGAATCGAGAGTCTTCACAAGAGCGGAGATACTGCTGACTTTCTAAAGAAATAACTTTTGTGGATACAAAAGGAAACGGTTGAACTAACCGTCTTAATTCTTCAATAATGGTCAAATATTTATACAGTTGCACTAAAGTCTGGGAAGTAATTTGTCGATCTTGCTTCAGTATGGGGATGATCCCAGTCTGTACTTCTTTTCTTTTTTCGAGAGTGGTTACTTTATCTTCAAATTGTGCATCATAGGGAGCTCTGATCGTGACGGGAGAAATTTTCCCTACTGTCAGTCGTGGTTGATTATAGAATCTATAACCGACAACACTGGTTAGGCTAAATATAGCAACGATTAAGATTAAGAGAGAGTGACGTAATCGAATGTGTTTAATTCCAGGTTTTCGACTCAAATTCCTATTTTGGGTTTTTGAAGGGAATAACTGTCCTTTTATCTCCCTTTCCCAGAGAAATACATAACTTTGGCTATGTTTTTTCCACCATATCTCAATTTGTTGAGTCAATGAATGTAAACTCTTCATCATAGTGAAAGACTTGTTAAAACCATAAAATTGATTTGGTCAAAACTTATATTGAAGTATTACTAAGTTAATAGTATGTACATTCTTGATTTTAACTAGGACTCAGTATTGTCAGTTATGATGATTGTCAGTTATGATGGTATTTCAAGTGTATTCCGTTCATTCCGTTCTCTGAAAGTTGTATCAAATTCGACAATAGTGGATAAACTTACTCATCTACTATTATTTAAAATCCCAACTTCAGTTCCTGCTTCATCGATAGACTTCCGAGTCTTCGCCTCCATAGTAGGCTAACACATTCGGTCTCACTAACCGTAGTAAATTTAAACTAGCTGAATTGTTTATTTTGCTCTGTACTCTTCTTGAGAAATAATTTTAAGATTGGCTCGGGGTTGGAGGGTGTTGGGGATAGCAATGACGGAAGATACAAGGTTATGAGTATCATCGTGATAAACTCCAGACCAAAAATTAAATAATTTTTTAACTGTGGTCATATTTGTCATAACCCCTTGATAATTTTGGGTTAGGTTAAGCCAGTGGGGAGGAATTCCCTCTACACTGTTATACGCTCCTGCTAAAGTACCTGTTAGGCTTACCGTATTACGAAATTTATGAGATACTGCAATCCCTCGTCTTATAATTAGGGGGAAATCTTCTGGAATAGACAAAAAAAGGTACAAAGAAAAGAGCAGTTCTATCCTAGAGCGATCATTAATCTTCGCCAGTAATATTTCTAATATTTGTTTAGAACTTTGCCCTTGAGATAAAGCAATTGCTATTAGTTGCAATTGTTCCAGATTAAGAGTATGTTGCAACTTCAACCGACTAATTATTTGTTTAATAGGATAGTTAATATCTAATTTTTCTCTTAAAGCCAAAACAACTTCATAAATCCAAACTTCTATGATTTCTCTATCTTCACTTTTTAGATTAATTTCCTTACTAACTTGGGTAACTAGATATCGTAATTGATGCCAATTATCATGATAAAAAAGAATCCAGGGCAATAAACCAAGGGTAATATCACTGATTGTAAGATTTTTCGAGACAGGAAAATATTTCCTCCAGATTTCTAGATCATTATCCAAATCATTAACTATGTCCTGGAGGATTAGATTACTATTCAGGAAATGATCAATTGAATAATTATCCACAAGTTTATTATTGTTGTTAGATAATTGTTTTTCAATAACCTGACCTAAATAAGCACCTTGAAATTTACTGATAAGAGAATATCTCATTTCTTAGCCATCACTCAGTCAAGAATTGATAATTTATTAATTATCAATTACCTATTAATTATCAATTACCTATTGATAAACACTAACTTATTAGACGAGTCTCAGTTTTTCCTAATTGACGCAGTTGTCTAGTTATCTGAAATCCCGTTAGAGAAATAATTAGCCATTGACCTAAAAGTGTAGTAATAATAGCAGAAAAGCTAGCATTTTCTATTGCTAAAGTTGGTAAAAATGTGATTAGGGAAGCACTACTAGTATCTTGTATTCCTGCAATACTAAAAAAAATAGGGGGGATAATAACTAAAGCCATAATGGTAATAAATGACCAAGTTGCTCTTTTCTGATGCTTCATCAGCAAAATCCATTGTGCAATAAATCCATACAACAAGAGACTACTAACTCCTAAGATTAATCCCCAGACAATTTTTTGTGATGTCTCAGTAAAACTAAAGATGAGTAAGGAAGGAATAATATAAATAGTAGCAATAGCTAAATTTACTGCGATCGCGACTATGACAGGACTTTTTTCTCCTAACAGTAAATCTTTCCCTAAAATTCTGTGAGATTTGTTAAATTGATGACGATATCTTGTCCAGTCTTGTAATGTCTGATATTTAGGACTCAAGAGGGCCATCAAGACCAAGAAAAATATTAGTAAGAAACACTGTAAACCTAAAAAGTTATCAAACAATTTATTTGATTTGGTCGTTTGCAGGGTAAACCCTAAAGCATAAAAGATAAAACAACCAGTTATTAAGTAACTTTGGCTTTTACTAAAACTTGTATTATTAGGATTATCAAAACAGCGGTTTAATCCTTTCCAAGTCCAATGCTGCCAAATATAATAATTAACTAGAATGAAGCCAATTCCTACACTAGCTTTTTCCCATAAGTGTTCTCCATAAAAGCTAATTTCTCTAAGATGTTCAATGGATAAATAATTCACATAAATACCAGGCAAATTACTATGCTCTATTAAATAAGGTAGGACAGTAACAGGATTAAACAGAAATATCCAGTCTAAAATATTGTCATTGTATGTGTAGTTACCATAGAACAAACTCTGATTAGTAATCAACAAAAAAGCAGCTAATAAACCACTACCCAACCAAGGCTTTAGTCCAACAAAGTTAGTACTTAAGAGACTAAATAATAAAGCTAAACTGTAAAATAACCAACAACAAGCAATTACCGTTGCATCAAAACCTAAAATTAAAGCCAAAGACATTCCTGCTTTTAAAGCTGCTACACAATGTAAGGGAACAGCCATCAAGACTACTAAATAAAGTAATATGGGAACTCCTAAAATTTTACCAGTGAGAATACTACTAGCAGATTGAGGACTAAACTGAATAAAACTTAAAGTTCCTCTTTCTTTTTCCTTCACTAAATCAGCAATTAGTAAATAAACTCCCCCTACTAATAAGCCAATAATTATTACAACACTTAGATCGATAAATGTATCTAGCCAAAATAATTGCCAATTAATATCCCAATTACCCAACAGGTTAGTATGACACAAGTATTCACCATATTTTTTTTTACCAAAACAGTAAGAACTATACTGTGCTTCTGAATAATTATGATCGGGTAATTGACCCAAACGATTGATAATAATAGATAGTTGTATCAGTAGAGATAAGCAAACTGTAATTAGAACATTTATTCCTTTGAGTCTTCCTTTGAGTTCTCTTAACAGTTGGGGATTAAACTCTGATAAACTGGCAATTGAGCGTGTTGCTCTTACTAATGGCTTGACTTGGTTCATGATAAAAATATGGTTTGAACTCATTTAACTAGCTTGTTGAGATCCTAATTTTAGGAAAATAGTTTCTAAATCTTCCTGAGTATATTGAAATTCTGTTAAAGATATTCCTGCCAGGGTTAGCGATCGCAATAATTCAGCACTGTCTACTTCTCCTCCAGCAAAATTGACTTTCAGGCGTTTGCTTCCAGGTATTACCTCCCATTCTTTGACTAAAGGATTCTTTTTAAGTTCCCTTTGTAAAGTAGCTAAATCTCCTAAAGTATTTATGATAATTTGCTGACGAGCAAAACGACTGCGAATATCTGTTAAAGAACCACTTTCTACTAGAAACCCTAATTCCATAATGCCCACAGAAGTACATAATTCGGCTAAATCACTTAAAATATGGGATGAAATTAGAACTGTCATTCCCGCTTCTTGTAGCACTTTAATAATTTCTCGAAATTGTCTTCGGGAAATAGGGTCTAAACCAGATACAGGTTCATCTAATAGCAATAATATTGGTTCGTGAAGAATAGTTCTCGCTAAACTCAGCCGTTGCTTCATTCCTCTAGAGAGATTTACAATTAAACTTTTGCGCTTATTCTCTAGTTGAATTAACTCTAATACTTCATAAATCCGATGACGACGACGGTCAGAAGGAAGACAGTACAGTCTAGCAAAATAATCTAAATAGTCCCATACTGTTAAATCGTCATATAAAGGATAATCATCAGGAAGATAGCCAATTCTGCGTTTTAGAGTCAGATTATTACTATCTCTGGACAAGCGATCGCCATTAAGATATATTTCCCCTAAAGTCGGTTCTTCTACTCCAGCTAACATTTTAATAAGAGTAGTTTTTCCTGCTCCGTTAGCACCAATTAAACCGTAAACTTCCCCACTTTTGATTTCTAGATCGAGATCATTTACTGCTATGTGGCGATCAAACCTTTTAGTTAGTCCGTAAGTTGCGATCGCGTTCTGCGTCTCGCTGCGGGAGACCGCAAATTCTTGTCCCATATCCGCCGTTCTCTAGAAAAGAATTGCTAGTTATAGTATCATCGTTAGCTTAACTTGTTTTTTCTGTAGATCAATTCTCCGTTATAAAAATTGAACTGGATGTGGCGATCGAGGAATTTGAGACTGGGACAAAGATCAACCAGGAGTTTAGTGCAACATTTAACCTAATCAAAGCTCAAAGCGAGCTTATCAAATGTATAGCATCACTAGAAAAAGTGATGGCAGTTGCCTGCAAAGCACGAATCATAATGTTTCGTGCGCCATTGGCATCTCTTGGGGCCTTATACCTACAGTGAGGACATTTGAAAACCTTAGAACTACCAAGTTTTTCGTGAATAGTTCCACATTCGGGGCAAGTTTTGGAAGTATAAGATTCGTTACATCTAACAACAATACAGTTATTTCTAGCTGCCATCTGGGTTAAATGTTGAGCAAATCTAAAATGACTCCAAGTGAGCATATTTCTAGCAGTTTTAGAGTTAATTTTTCTTTGCTGCTTGAGAACTATTTGACTAGATTCAAAAGTGGGCAGAAAAATAACTTTGTAATTATTAACCAGGAAAGAAGAGACTTTGTTATGCAAATCTTTGACTAGATTTTTAATCTTTTCTCTAATCCGATTAGCAGCAGTACGCTGTTTGTATCTTTGTCTTTTGGATTTTGACTTAGAAATTCTGCTCATCAGTTGGTCAAGATGCGTACATAATCTGTTGATTCGTCCGATGTCTTTCTTACCAACCTCTAAAACGGTTTTGCCATCATAGCCCGTAACAAATGCGCGAGAACCAGGGTCTAAAGCAATAACTTTACTCTCTTTCGTTGGTTCTGTGGGAATGTGTTCGGGAAAGCAACCATACCATTTCCCTTTTTGATAAACCAACTGAGTACCATAAATAGACTCGGTTGGAATTGATTGCTTGGCAACAAAAGGTAACTTTTTGGTAGTTTTGGCATACCAAGTAGCTTTTTTATAGTTACCTACCTTGAACTTGATTACCTGGGAATAAGCACGACAAGATTTAAAATTGCCATCACCACCATTTTTCTTGGCTTGCCAATAAGCATCTCTTGCATCTGCTACTGCCTCTTGTAATTGATGCCCTGGTAGTTGCTTAACCCATTCTGGACGCTCACTGTTTCTAGCAATTCTTTGTAACCTATAGGCACTATCAGTACATCCACTTTTAAGCTTAGCCATTGTCCAGTTATATATCCAGCGATAAGCAGCTAACCATTGCTTCCAGATGCGATGTAGCTCTTTACAAGGATATACCCTGATCTTCCTGACACTGTTTGGTGTCAACTTTTTCGTTTGGTTTCGACTTCTTTTCTTGTATGCTTTTTTTGACTTGGCTTTTGTATTTTCTAAGTCCGTAAAGCCTAGAAGAGAAACAGTGGAGGATGGACAGAATATCTTCAACGAGTTCAAGCTCTGGAGACAACTTACGTTCATTGAGAACCACGAGTTCGCATTCACCTTGTTTACAGAGCCACTCAAGAAGTGGAAATCCAAATCTAACGAGTCGGTCAGAGTAAGCGACGACAAGTTGGCTGATATTTCCCTGGTATATTCGTTCCAGTATAGAGAGCAGTTTTCGCCGTTTAAAATTGAGTCCTGACCCAATCTCTTGTACCAATTCCCCTTCTGGGTACTTTGAGCATAAAAATTTAATTTGTCGCTCAAGGTCATCTTTTTGGGAATGAGTACTGACTCTTGCATAGAGGACAACGGGCTTGAAGTTCGCTGCTTCGTATTCTTCGATGCAGAATCTTCTTTGCCCTCCTGGCGTTCTAATTGATTTGATTTTGCCTTCTTCGTCCCACCTTCTGAGAGTACTGATTGAGACTCCAAGGTATTCGGAGGCTTTTCTTGGGGTAACATATTTCATGAGATACCTACTTGTATCTTATTACTATAGTAGATATAAGGATGTTTAATAAGATTTAGTAAGGAAATTTGTTATTTATTGCACCTCTAAACTCCAGTACTTAGTCAGTATCTTGAATACGACAGGCTTCTGGAGCGTTAATGGGATTGCAGCGAATCATTGTCCCTTCGGGAAACAGTACCCTATATTCTGAGAAATATTCGTTTGGTAAAGGGTAATCGGTGCTGATGTATTGTGCACCACTGGCTAGGGCTCTATCTCGCTGCTCTGTAGTAGCTACTCTAGCATTAATTGTTTCAGCATCGGAACGAGTACGTACTAGATATCCCTGTTGTACTAAATCGCGAATATCCCTAGACGGTTTAGTCAAATTGAGGATAACTGCTTCGTCGCTGTCGGGTTCTTTACTGGAGATAAATATACTGGCACCTCGTAAAGATGGATACCTTTCCAGATAAAGCTCGTTTTTATTGTCCAATAAAAATAGTATTTTGCCTTGAGACTCTGCCAATGTGGGCCAACCATCGTTCAAAACAG
>JASJEK010000127.1 GCA_030064915.1 Xenococcaceae cyanobacterium MO_234.B1 | reverse complement strand
GCAGCGATGGAACAAAATCGGGTAGTGGTAGCGAATTATGAGGAAACAGCAGGAATCAGGATTGTTGCTGGTTGTGGCAAAAAAGTCTGTGATACCAAGATTGAGATCGCTGACCCAGAGAAAATGATTCTTTGTGCTGAAGATGAAGTAGGAGAAATCTGGATTAAAGACCCTAGTGTAGCTCAAGGCTATTGGCAACGTCCTGAAGTAACTAAAGCTACTTTCTGTGCCTACTTGCAAGATACTAAGGAGGGACCTTTTTTGCGTACAGGCGACCTCGGTTTTATTCATGAGGGGGAACTGTTTATTACAGGAAGGATTAAAGATTTAATTATTGTTCGTGGCACTAATCACTATCCCCAGGACATTGAATGGTCAGTGCAAGAGTTACATCCTGCTTTGCGGGCTGACTATGGTGCAGCCTTTTCTATAGAAGATAAAGGGGAAGAAAGATTAGTTGTCGTGCAAGAAGTAGAGCGACGTAGCGGAGAAATAGATACAGATACGATTATTGCGGATATTCGCCAAGAAATTGCAGAACAGCACGAAATACAAGTCTATGGAGTGGTATTAGCTAAGCCAGGCAATATTCTTAAAACCGCTAGTGGCAAAATTCAGCGTCGCGCTTGTCGTGATAAGTTTCTCAGAGGAACTTTGACTGTAATAGCAGACTGGTGCGAAAATCCTGAATTTAGTAATAAATTTCGCTCTCTTCAAGGAGAAGTAGAATCTTTAGCTGAAAAAGTAACAGCCTTTAAGTGAGTTCGGAGTTCGGAATTCGGAGTTCGGAATTCGGAGTTCGGAGTTCTCTGACTTTTTTTCGGAAAAATGTTCATACTGAGAAGATATGGAAGTAACCTTTTTGTCATATAAAAAATTAGGGATATAAAGGGATATAAACAGAATTAGGAGCAGATAACCGTGGCGCAATTAAAGCAATATCAAGTAGCTGAAGCCTTAGAAAAAGATTTGGGCGATCCTAATCAGGCTGAAAGTATCATGTCCTTTCAGAAGGTTATGGAATTAGATGAGAAAGAAACTTTCCCCGAAGCAGAAATCGACTGGTTGTATAACTGGAATTTGCAAGATTATTATGTGCCTCAAAATTGTGGGGGAAAGTTTACTAATTTTGAAGAGTTTGTCTCTATTGTTCGAGTTTTGTGTCGTCGTGACCAAACTACAGGTATTGCTTTTACCACTCTTTTCTGGTCTTTTTTGTGTTGGATGGCTGGTACTCCTGAACAAAAAGCTAAATTGTCTCAGTTTATCCGAGAGGAACATGGTGCCCTTTGTTTAGGGTACTCAGAAAGAGAACATGGTAGTGACCTCGTAAATGGGGATCTAACAGCAACCAAAGTACCTGGGGGTTATATTCTCAATGGGGAAAAATGGCCCATTAACCGTGCTACTATTTCAGGATTATCCTTTGTTTTAGCCAGAACAGGGGAAAAGGGAGAAGCTAAGGGTTTGTCTCTGTTTATGGTGGATAAACGGGAACTTGCGGAGTCAGAGTATTACAATTTACCCAAAATTTACACCCACGGGATTCGCGCTTCTGATATGAGTGGGATTGGCTTTAAAAATTGCTTTGTTCCTGACTCGATGCTGTTGCTAAAAGAAGGAGATGGTTTGGAGTTAGGCTTAAAAGGCTTCCAGATTACCCGTACTTTATGTGCTGCTTTTTCTCAAGGTGCAGCAGATACAGCTTTACGAACTACTTTAAATTTTGCGCTCAAGAGAGTTGTCTATAATAAAACAGTTTTTGATATCCCCCAACCTCGCAAAACTCTGACAGACGCTTTCTTAGATATTCTGATTTGTGATTGTGAAACTATTGGTGCGGCTAGAGGTTTTAGTGTTGTTCCTCAACAGTTTAGCGTTTGGGCAGCAGTAGTCAAATATTTTGTTACTACTCAATTAGAATCTGCTATTAATAATATTTATCCTGTGTTGGGTTCTCGTTTTTATATGCGAGAAGAACATGACAACGGTATTTTTCAGAAAGTTTTGCGAGATAATTCCATTATCAGTATGTTTGATGGCAGTACTGTAGTGAATCTACACGCTTTGATACTGCAATTTCGCCAGTTAACGAAGCAGCGTTGCCGTCGTAAACCTGATACTATGAAAGCGATTGCAGAACGGTTATTACAAATCTTTTCTTTAGAAAATCCTGCACCCAATTTTGAATCAGAGAAACTGGAACTCTTTGGGCGTGGTGCAGATGACCCTTTACAAGGCTTAGAGATTGCCCTCAATCAATTAGAAGAACTCAAAGATGCTCCCGATGTAGATCAGGAGATGCTATCTAAGTTAATTTATTTGGGCAACTTAATTTTAGAAGAGTTGGATGCTCACGATAATGCGATCGCTGAATCTAAATTTGAATTTGGTCACGATCAATCACCAGAACTATTTGAAATAGCGAAGAAATACTGTCATCTTCATGCAGCAGCTTGTTGTCTCCATATGTGGATTTATAACCGCAAGCTACTGGGAGATTTCTTTGCTAAAGGAGAATGGTTAGTTTTGAGCATTCATCGCTTACTAAAAACCATACGACCTTTACCCTATTCTATTTCTGAGGAGTATAGCGAAAATGTAGCCCAAGCACTAGTGCAATTACATCAAGAAGATAAACTATTTTCCATTGTTCCGATTCAATTAGCCCAATCAAAAACTATTAAACAAGAGGATAATACCAATGCCAAACTCATCCATGCCTAATCAAACTATTGTTGAAAACTGGTTAAAAACTCAATTAGCAGACCAACTTTCTCTAGATGCAGATTCCATTAATGTCAGTGAACCTCTAACTCGTTATGGCTTAGATTCTATTGATGCTGTAACGATGGTAGGAGATATCGAAGATGTTATTGATGAAGAATTACCTTCAACTTTGTTCTGGGATTACCCCACAATCGCTAAATCTGCTCAATTTTTAGCTGATAATTATGATGTTTCCGCTTTAGGTAATACAACAAGTGAACCAGTGGAAGAGTTGGAAGATACCGCAGTAGCTACTACTACATCAACTAATACTAAAAGTAGAGGTTGGGGTGTATTGTTTGGACGCGGTGCTTAAAACATCAAACATCGATCATTAAATGTAGCGATCGCATTTTGCAAATTTTCAGTAAATGCGATCTCGCTCCCAGGGAGGCGCTGCGCGCGCCGCCAAGCGCATACCAAAAATCCATAAATCATGATTTCCAATCTTCTAACTGCAAATCTTTTACATTGATAAAATGTTTGATATTACTGGTAACAACAATTAATTTATGATGTCTAGCTATGGCGGAAATCAATAAATCTGCTAATCCAATTGGCGTTCCAGCTTTTACCAATTCATCCCTGATTTTTGCTGCTTCAATAGCTACTACTGTGTTAAATTCTAAATCCTTTGTTTGACTATATATCTCTTCAAGCTGCTGTTGATAAACTTTTCTCAAACTTGACTTTTTTCTCAATCCATATTCAATTTCAAACTTTGTGATGCTACTAATAGCAATTAATTTAGGCGAGATACTTTTAAGCTTGGTTAATATTCCAGCATTACCTCTTAAGTAGTCGGAAACAGTTGTTGTATCAAGCAAATACATCTAGGTCGTCCTCTTCATCGGTATCTCTTCATCGGTATCTAATAAGCCTTCGCTGCGATCTAATTCAAAGCCTTCTACACCTTGCCAATCCATAACTGCTTTGCTCCATCTATTTTCTGTATCTTGTCGATCTAAAAATTCTTCAAGAGCCAAAGCAATCACTTTATTTTTAGAAGTGCCAGAGGAAATACTTTTGACGTAGTTATCTAGTCTTTTTGCTAACTCATCGGGTAGATATAGTGATGTGTTCATAAAATACCCCGTGTTTAGTTTCTAATATACTAATATATTATATTATAATTGATATTTAATAAAAAAAGCGACCACGTTTTTCCTAAATTCCCCAGAAACGCGATCGCATTTTTGTTGAGCTTTATGAACCCATGGTTAAAACTATTTTCATTCTGATCTGTCTAATGAATCAACTTCCATAGCCGAAAAATTGACAATTAACTCAATAAGAGAAAAACATTACTGACAAATCAAATTCTCAGTGAAGTTTCTCCTCCTTCGAGAGTGGCTCTTCAGTGAATTAAAAAATTAATGATTCCAGATACATTTTGCTCAACTAATACTTTTGATTTTGGTCGCTAATCACTTCCGCCATCTAATATAAAATTAGAGTCTTTCCCCAATCCTCCATAACCCAGATTCCAAGTTATAATTTCTAGCTCATCTTTAGAAATTACTTGCGGTGAAAGCCATTGATGCAATCGAACGGACGAAGGCTTATAGAAAGCATTAGCCAATAAAATAATTAATATTGTAAAAATAAAAATTGTCACCGTATAAATAAGCAATTTTTACTCCCATGTTTAAGTTTTTTCAGAGGAGTTCGATAGCAATGATTTTTTTGTTTATATTTATTCATTAGAAAATTTGACCTTTTATCCGTTCTGCATAGGATACTGCCAAAAACTTTCTTTTATATTTTAGTAATACCAAAATTTTTCTAGATATTACACAAAAAGTAGGTTTTTTAAGAATTTTCAAGACAAAAGATAAAGAAAGATAACTTATTTATTTGGAAGAATACTAGATGCTTTACTAAGAACAATTAAATTTCGTTTATTATCCTCTAATGAGAAAATGAGAATTTTTTTGTATTCGATATAATAATACTATTATTCTTTCTAGTTTGTGTATAATTTGTAAACCAAATTAATAAATATGCACTAGTATAGTAAACTTGATCTAGTATTGAAGCGATTGCTTATTAACCAGAAAGTTAGCATGATGATAACTTTTCAACCCTCGAATTAAAACTTTCCTAGGGAAACAAGCCAAAAATAGTTAGGATAAGAATGATGTTTAAGAGTTTTCAGCCGTTTTAGGCGTAATTCAAACACCAGATTCAGAATAAAGAAATTTTCCTTATAGTTCATCCTTGACAATTTAACCTTTATTCTTAGTCTGTAATCCGTTATTTTTTAAATAATTAGCATGAGGAGATAAGCAATTAATTGAATTATTCTGACTTTTCTTTTTGGTGGATATTACTGTTATTTAGCGTTCCTTTTTTCACTGTACGCTTTATCGGAAAATCCCTGAATCTTTGGCCGAGAATTTATGACAGCATTGGGTTAATGGCTCTATCCATGCTGTTATTCTTTAATGCTAGTGCCTCTAGCTTTGTTGTATTTGTTTTTGAAATTATTTTTAATTATTTGATGGTGCAGTATATGCTGCGCTGTCAGGGAAATAAAGCTAAGTTAATTGCTACTATACTGATTATTTTTAATGTGGCAGTTTTGGCTTATTTTAAATATTTAATCTTTTTTGTTGAAGATGTTATTGGTTTATTTGTAAATATCCCTGAAACTTGGCAAAGTGACTACAGCATTAATTTATTAACTCGTAATTTTTCTTTAGTCAGAACTCGAATCCCTCCAGGGGTTTCTTTTTATACATTTCAAATGATAGCGTTTGTTGTTGACTCTCTCAATTCAAGACGCAAAAAACCCATTGGATTTGTTGATTATATTAACTTTGTCTCCTTCTTTCCCCAAATTGTAGCTGGACCAATCGAAAGGCGTACTAGTTTATTTCCTCAAATTCAAGGGTTTAGATTTAAGTTTACGGCTGATAATATTTATGAAGGTTTGCGGTGGTTATCTTTAGGGATTTTTATGAAATTTGTCCTAGGAGATAATATCGCCCCTTATATTGACCTTACAGCAACGAGTAATGCTTGGTTTGTTTGGTTTTATGCTTTTCTCTTTACTCTGAGAATTTATTTTGACTTTGCTGGATATAGTTTTGTGGCATTGGGAATAGCGAGAATTTTAGGAATAAAACTAACAGTTAATTTTTTAGCTCCTTATACTTCCCAAAGTATTAATGAATTTTGGCGCAGATGGCATATTACCCTTAGTACTTGGTTTAGAGATTATGTGTTTTTACCTCTGATGGGTTCTAAGAAAAAATTAGCTCCTTTCTTTCTTTTTATAACTTTTACTTTGTCAGGTTTTTGGCATGGTGCAGCTTGGAACTTTATTATTTGGGGGGCATATCATGGTGCTTTACTGTTGGTCTTACGTTATTTGGGAAGACCTTTTTCTCGTGTGGTAGGACAGTATGTGAATAAGCCTCAATTTGTTTCTTGGGGCTTAACTTTTGGCGCAGTAAATTTGGGTTGTTTGTTTTTTATGGAAACGGATATCCATCGTCTCTTATCTAAAATCCAAACCATAATCACTCCTTGGGCTTATTCTCCTAGTAATTTAGGGGAGTTATTTACCCACTATAGTGTCAATCAGGCTACAGCACTGGGGATTATTCTGACTTTAGCCATCATGGTACTGTTACTAGAACATATTGCCGTTTGGCAACAAAAATTTGAATATGAATTACTCTTATCCCCTTGGTTATCTCCTGCTCTTTTAGGTTTAACTATAATACTAGCTGCCAATATACCTTCTGAGTTTATTTATTTTGAATTCTGATGGAAAAACCACTGAAAATATTGCCTTGGTTAATTGCTACTGTTGCTGCTTGGTCGTTAGGTTTTGCCTATAACGTCTTTTATGGTGGTGAATTAAGTTGGTTGCGAAAAATGTACTGGCAGAAAATTGCGATCGCAGAATCCCTCAAAGAAAACAGAAGATTACTGATTACTGGTGGTTCAGGAGCCCACTATACTCTAGACTCAAAACTAATTGAGGAGGGTTTAGGTATTCCTGTAGTAAATTTGGGATTAGATGGACCCATTGGCTTAGATGTTATTTTACCTAGCGTAATTGAACAGGTACGTCCAGGGGATATTGTTTTATTGATTCCTGAATATTTACTACTGTTAGACCCCGATGGATTAGGCGATCGCTCTGCTAATTTCGGGGTGGCTATTGGTCAGCCAGGATTAGGCGGAGTCCCATTAAAACAACTTACCCAAGATACTATTATGTTGGGAGTTCCTTCTTTACGAGCAGTAGCTAAATCAGCAGTTGAGATAGCAACCAAAGGACAAATATCTGGTTACTATTCCGATCCCATCAGCGATCGAGGAGATCCCACAGTAGTCAAAACTAGGCAAGAGAAATGGTGGAGTTTGCCCGTCAATCAACCTATTTCCCGTCACGCAGCTAATCGGATTCTTAAGTTTCGTCAAGAGGTAGAAGCTAGAGGTGGTACTTTAATTCTGTCTTTGCCCTGGGTATATGGTAGTAGAGATAAAAGAACTATCAAAAATATTAAGTTAACTGCTTATTACTTGTCGAAAATAGCCCCTACGATTTATGACAAAGACTCTTTAAATATCAAGACTGATTCTAGTTTATTCGCCGATACCCATTATCACTTAATGCCTAAGGGAAGAGAAATGAGAGCTAAAGAATTAGTAGAGCAATTAAAACCAATAATTAATAATAATTAAATACAATACTCTTGCAGATAATATTTTATTTTTTATAATAATTAAGAATTAAAATCAATGAATAATAATCGGATTAATGTTCTAATAGCTGGAGGGGGATTTGGTGGTTTATATACGGCTTTATATTTCAGTAAATTTAGTTGGGTAAAATCTGGAAAATGCCAAATAACTTTAGTAGAACCCAAAGACAAGTTTTTATTTACTCCCTTGTTATACGAAATACTAACCGATGAATTACAACGTTGGGAGATAGCCCCCAACTATCAAAAACTATTATTAAAAACTAAAATTCAATGGTTTCAAGATAAGGTAACGGGAATTGACTTAAAACAAAACCAAGCATATTTAGCAACTAATTCTTACTTGACTTACGATTATTTAGTTTTAGCCCTTGGTAGAAAAACCAAATTTGCTAACATTCCAGGTTTAGAACAATATGCTTTAACTTTTCGCTCTATTACTGATGCCGAAATCTTAAAAGAAAAATTACAAATTTTTAAAGCTTCAGCCAAACTTAAAACTAGTATTGCTGTTATTGGTGCAGGAGCTAATGGAGTTGAATTAGCCTGTAAAGTATATGATAAGTTATTAGGTAAAGCGGAAATATATTTAATTGATCGGAGTAAAGCAATTCTTAAAAATTTTGGTAATGGGGTTAATAAGGCAGCTAAAAAAGCTCTTGCTAAAAGAAATATTCAGTTACTTTTATCCACAGAAGTTCAAGAAATTACAGCTAACAGTATTATACTCAAACAACAGCATACTATTAGTGAATACTCGACAGATTTGGTATTGTGGACAGCAGGTACAGAAACTATTGATTGGATCAATAATCTTCCTTGTCAGCGTAATAATCTTGGCAAACTATTAACTCGTCCCACTTTACAATTAATTGACTACCCTGAAGTAATAGCTTTAGGAGATTTAGCAGATATTCGCAATAATAAAACTACTCCTGTTCCCACTACAGCACAAGCAGCCTATCAACAAGCTAGTTGTGCAGCTAACAATTTGCAAGCTATTTTACAAAATAAGCGACCTAAAAGGTTTTATTATCTTCATTTAGGAGATATGTTAACTTTGGGCAAGGGAGAAGCGATTATTTCTAGCTTTGGAATTAATCTATCTGGAAAATTAGCAGACTTATTGCGAAGATTGATTTATATTCAACGCTTGCCAACGATGCGTCACCGATTACAAGTATTTAAGAACTTACTTTTGGGAAAAAAGAATCAAAAAATATAACAAAGCAATGAATATAAAAGGGATACAAACTCAGAGTCAATTATCAAAAATAATAAGAGATATCTTCAGTTTTGATTTGCGTTCTCTTGCTCTATTTCGTATTGGATTAGCACTAGTTATTATTGCCGATTTAATAATTCGGTTTCAAGATATTGAAGCCCATTATAGTGACTATGGTTTATTACCACGTACCGCTTTAATTAATGAGTTTCTTAAGCCTTGGTATTGGTCAGTACATCTGCTTAGTGGGCAACCTTTCGTACAACAACTTCTATTTATTGTTGCTTTATTTTTCGCACTACTATTGTTAATTGGTTATCGTACTCGCTTAGCTACAATTGCTTCTTGGCTAATGGTAATTTCCCTTCATAATCGCAATCCAGCTTTAATTTTTGCAGGAGATGATACTTTAAGAGCGATTTTATTTTGGGCAATGTTTTTACCATTAGGAGCTTCTTATTCAATTGACAGTGCCTTAAATACTTCTATTAAGCCATTACCTAAACAGGTTATATCTGGTGCAACAGTAGGTTTTATTTTACAGCTATGTTATATCTATATGTTTTCTGCTTGGTTTAAGCATCAAAGCCCTATATGGTCAGAAGAAGGTAGTGCTGTTTATTATGCTTTAAGTTTTGAGCAATATGCTACACAATTCGGTCAATTTTTACTCAGCTTAAAACCTTTACTTCCCACAATGAATTTCGGTGCATTATGGTTTGAGTGGTTAGGGGCTTTATTACTATTTGTTCCTTGGAAAAATTACTTTTTTCGTGGTGTAGCCATAGTCGCTTTTATTTCATTACATATTAGTTTTGGCTTGTCTTTTACTATCGGTACTTTTCCAGCTTTGTGTATTGCTGCATGGCTGGCTTTTATTCCCTCTCAAGTTTGGGATTGGCTAGAGAAAAAAACCTATAACAAAGAAAGAGCAGGATTAAAAATAAACTATGACCGAGATTGCGGTTTTTGTAAAAAAATAGTTCATTTTTTACGCACTTTCTTAATTTTACCTGGCACTCCTTTATTAGTAGCTCAAGAAAATCCTGATATTTATGCCGACATGGAAAAATATAACTCTTGGGTAGTAGAAGATTGGCAAGGAAAAAGATACTTTAAATGGCAAGGAATTACTTATGTTGTAAGTGTTTCTCCTATTTTATGGTGGTTTGCCCCCATATTAAGGATAAAACCTTTAATGGCGATCGGTAATAAAATCTATGAAACTATTGCCAACAACCGCCGTTTAGCAGGAAAATTTACTGCTCCTTTTAAATATACATCTTTGGAGGTAAAACCAGGATTAACTTTTAACTTAATTACCCTAGCTATTGTTGCTCTAGTGACTTTGTGGAATCTTACCAGCTTTGCTAACAGCTATATTTTCCATCAATCTCCTACTACTACAAGTCAAATTGTTAGAAGAGTAACTCATAGTAAAACAGCACAAAGAGTTAGTTGGATAGGAGAATTAACTCGACTAGATCAATCTTGGAGTATTTTCGCCCCTAACCCTCCAAGAGATGATGGTTGGCACATCATTGTAGGAAATCTTAAAGATGGTAGTCAAGTTGATGTATTAAGAGATACAAAAAATATTATTTGGGATAAACCAACTATTGAAGAAAGAAATAAACTATATCAAAATATGCAATGGCGAACTTACTTTATCAACTTGAATCGTAATATAGGTAAAAAGCTGTATCCTTACTATGGCAAATATCTTTGTCAACAGTGGAATAATAGTCATCAAGCAAGTCAGCAACTAGATGATATCACAATTTATTTTATGTCTGAAAGAACTGTTCCGTTAGGAGAAAAACAAACTATAGAAAAGATAAATCATTGGCAACAATCTTGTTTATAATAATTGCCAATTATTTATTATAATTATCTATTTTTTTATGCTTATTCTACCTTGATCTATTATGTCATCAAAAACCAGTGATATAACCAGCAGTATAAATAGAAAATATACAGTAATTTATTTACTAATTATTTTAGTGATTGCTACTTTATTGAGAGTTTTATTTCTGGGAACAATTCCTAATGGATTTTTCTGTGACGAAGCATCTAATGCTTATGATTCATACTCTATCTTAAATACTTTAAGAGACCAGCATGGAGCTTTTCTACCATTTTTTACCCGTTCTATTGATGACTATAGAGAAGCTTTATTTATATATCTCGGGATTCCTTTTATTAAGCTTTTTGGACTAAATGAGTTTTCAGCTAGGCTTCCTGCTGCTTTTGCTGGAATATTAACAGTTTTAGTAATTTATTACCTGGTTAAAGAATTATTTGACAATAAAACAGCTTTAATTGCTTCTTTATTACTTGCTATTAGCCCTTGGCATATCCAATTTAGTCGTATTGCATTTAGGGCAATTTTGATTCCCTTACTATTTTGCTTAGCATTACTATTCTTCGTTAAGAGCTTTCAGAAACCTCAATATTTACCTATCAGTGCTTTGATATTTGGAGTTTCTCTATATACTTATGCTTCAGCTAGAGTTTTTGTTCCACTCTTCATGCTAGGGTTAGTAATTATTTTTTGGAGGCACTTTTGGAGTAATAAACAGCAAACCATAATTGCTTTGATTTTATTTTTACTTATTTTTATTCCTTTGCTTTTGTTTTGGATATCTCCTGAGGGAATGGCAAGAGCTAAAGGTACAGGAGTAGAATTTGATCCTGTTATTATTGGAAAGTATTATTTATCTTACTTTAAACCTCAATTTCTTTTTTTTAAAGGAGATTATATTCCCCGTCACAGTGCAGCAAAAATAGGTGAATTGTATTATTTTGAAATTTTTACTGTTATCTGGGGATTAATTAGTTTAACTATTCTCAAAGCTCAAGAATATTATTGGTCAGAGGTTTATACTGTTAAAGATAAAAGAGGTATTGAATATTTAAAGTTAATAGAATTAAGTAAAGCTAGCAATTAATAATTATTATAAAAAATATGCTGTTTAACTCTTATTTGTGGCGCCAACTCAAAGCACCCTTACCAAGATTTTTAGCTTGGGAACTTACGTTTTTATCCGTTATCTATGGTTGGGTATTATTTAGAGCAGCTACGCTCCATGATGAACTAGAAATTATTAAAACTATGACGGGATTCAATGGAATTGTGTTACCTGGTGAACCCAGAGGAAGACTAGCTATTATCACTAACTTTCTATAGATGTTTAAAACAAATGACTTTGAAACTTCTTAAAAAACAGAAAAATATTTTAAATACTAAAATATTTGATTTTATTATAGTTTTGCTACTTATTTTTGCTGTCATGATTATTAATTTACGTATGATTCGTGATGG
>JASJEK010000126.1 GCA_030064915.1 Xenococcaceae cyanobacterium MO_234.B1 | reverse complement strand
TAAATCAAGGGAAATTACAGATTAAATGGAAAAGAAAGATTAAAAATAAAGGTGATGCTGTTATTGCAAGTTAAATGTGGATTAGCTTACCGCAGCAGCTTGATATAAGTGACGGCGAGAAAAAGTCTGACCATCATCTAAAAATTTAGCTCGTGAACTAACTAAAAATAAATCTCCATTAAGATGTTCGTGAATGCGAGTTACACCACCAAAGAGACTGTTGTAGAAACCAAGCTGCATAAAAATTAAGATATCTGCAAAGGCAATTCCCGACAAGGCAACTAGCAAGCGGACTTTTTGATGAGATAGTTGCGCCCAACCCAGAGGGGGTTCTTTAGTGAATTTTTTTAGAAGGGTTTTTAGAGACATTATTTTAGATAGGGGCGAACGGCCGTTCGCCCGTACGGTGGTTAGTGGTTACTAAAATACATCTGCTGGATCGGCAGATTGGAGTTTTTGTATAGCGATCGCTGCTGAAATTAAGCACATCAAAATGGTAATGATAAATACTTGTGATGCCACACCAAATCGCATCGGTAAAGGAATTCGCGTTAAAGATTCCAGTAGGGTATAAATTCCCAACGCACCAAGGAATCCAGGAACAAAGCCCAATACACCGAGAATAATTCCTTCTTGGAAAACAACTATTAACAGATTTTTATCTGAGTAGCCCATCGCTTTGAGGGTGGCATATTCTGCCAAATGGTCGTTAACATCCGCGTGTAATACTTCATAAACAATTACCACCCCAGTAAAAAATCCCATCGCCACACCAAAGTTAAAGAGAATTCCACCAGGATCTTCAGCCCAGTAATCTTCTTCGGATTGTATAAATTCTTGATGGGTCATCACTTCCACATCTTGGGGCAAATATGCCTGGATTTTGCTCTTTACCGTTGCCAAATCTGCGTCTGGTTCAAGAATGAGAATACCAACCTTAAGATTATCAATGCTGTCTGAACCAAATAGACGCAGGTAATTCCAATCGCTAGTAATAATGTGTCCGTCAATAAAAATCGTGCTACCCAGGGTAAAAATGCCACCAACACTAACTCGATGTCCCGATATTTCAGTAGTAACGGTTTTTCCCTGAATCAAAGATTCGGGTACAGAACCCAACTTGGGAAGAGATAGACGGTCAAATAGTACTGTATTAGGTAATTTTATTGTTTCTAGCTGTTCATCTATTTCTGGTAGATCGATTACTGGACGGACTGGATCGAAAGCAATTACGCCGACACTGGTGATTTTATTGTTCCAAGGATTGACCCAATTACCAAAAGAAAAGTAGAGAGGGTTAGCAGATGATACCCCATCAATTGCTTCGGCTTGGTATAAATGACGGCGATCAAAAGTCTGACCGTCGGTGAGAAATTCAGCGCGGTTGCTGACTAAAAATAGGTCTCCGCGTAGTTGCTTATGGAGGTTAGTCGCACCACCAAACATACTTAATCTAAACCCCTGCATGGTAAAAATTATGATATCGGCAGAGGCAATGGCTATTAGTGCTACCAACAAGCGAACTTTTTGACGGCGGAGTTGCGCCCAACCCAAGGGGGGTTCTTTGGTAAATCTTGTTAGTAGAGTTTTAATAGTCATTGGTTATTGACCACTAGCCAAATCAATCTTTACTCTTACCTGTAAATTAGTTAATCCTGCAACCTTGTCACTATCTTGTGGATCGAGACGTACTTTCACTTCGACAACGCGAGCATCTTTGTCCGCAGCAGGATCTGATTCAAGAACATCTTGTTTCTTAATTTGTAAACCGATATGGTCTACTGTTCCTTGTAATTTTCCTTCAAAGCCTCCATGTTCGCTGATTACTGTTGCTTTTTGTCCGACTTTAACTCTGCCGATATCGGTTTCATAGACTTCGGCGATCGCATACATCTGACTAGTTCTTCCCAGTTCCACAATTCCTTCACTGGTATCGACTTGTTCTCCTACTAAGGTATTAATCTTCAAAATTTGACCGTCTATCGGTACGCGTACGTAATAATCTTCTAGTTCGGATGCAATCCGTTGTACTTTAGCGATCGCATAATCCAATTCCGCTTGAGCTTCTGCTAAATCTACTGGTCTAACTTCCCGCAACTTATCGAGGACTGCTTGTTCTTGGGCAATCTGTTCCTGTAAAGTGGCAACAGTGTTTTCTAGCTTTGCTTGTGCTAGATCTAATCTGGCTTGCGCCCGTTTGTATAATTCTTGGCGCTCGTCTAAATCCGATTTACTAACTGCTCCATCTCGATCGAGAGTTTGATAGCGATTATAGTTAACCTGGGCGTTGCTTAATTCGGCTTGAGCCTCAGCTATTTCCGCTTCTCTTTCGATACTTTCAGTGCGTAATTGAGCTTTTAAACGAGCAATATTGGCTTTTTGGGCAGTAATTTCCGCTATTTTAGCTTCTCCTGCCCGTATTTGTTCTAGTTTAGCTCGATATACTACTACATTCTGTTTGACTTCGGCCAGTTCTGCTTGCTTTTGGTCTAATCCTTGAAGGGTAGCAATTAACTGTTGAGCTTTAACGCGATCGCCTTCTTCTACCAGCAACTCATTGACACGACTATCTTGGGCATTAGCTACAGAAAGCTTAATCACTTCTCCTTCTGGTTCTAATCTGCCTAAAGCAGTTACCGCTATCGGTTCAAACTTGGTAATTGCTTCTGGAGCGGTAGTTTGTGTTGGTGTCTGAGCAATGTACCAATAAGCCATTCCTCCCCCCAAAGAAGCGAGCACCACAATCCCAATTAACCAGGGATTAAGCTTTTTTTTGGCTTGTTTATTCGGTATCTTTGTAGAAGGTGGATTTGTTGACTTTTTGGAGCTTAAAAGTTCCATAATTCGATAACAAAGAATAATATTGAAAGTAGATAGTTACCCTTCAGACTTCTCGAATCACTGCCATCGACCATCGCTCTATATTGGGGTAAAGCTAAGGAAGCTACCATAAGTGCCAAATGGCTAAAACGCTCTCATACAGGGAACTTGAGCATCGCTTGTTCGTAAATCTCTTGAGCTTCTCCAATACTCAACCGCGAATATACCTCCAACGATTGTCGAGAAGAATGACCAGAATAGGGTTGAATCAGGGCATCATCAATTCCCTGTTTCTTCAACCAAGTCAGCAGAAAATGACGTAATTGATGGGGTGAAATGGGTTTAGAGAGTCCCGCAGCTTCGGCATACTTAGCCAATATCTTATGAATCCCTCTGGTACTGTATTTTCGTTTCCAAGAAGATTCAAACAAATAAGTCGCCTTTTTTTGAGACATTTGGTCAACGTGCATTGCTAAAACTTCTTTAAATGAAATTGGAAACGGAACAATTCTATCCTTACCTCCTTTGCCATCGTTAATGCGAATTTGACAACGCTGAAAATCAACATTCTCAATTTTGATATTGACTAACTCATTAACTCTCACCCCTGTATAAAGTAAGGACTTAATAATTACCATGTCCTGAACGTTTCTGGCTTGCCAAACTGCGTCATAGTAACGTTTGATTTCTTCTTCGGTAGGAATATTGGGTAACTTTTTCTGGGCTTTGGGGACTTCTACTTCTAATTCAGTACGAAGGTGACGAAAGACACTTTTCAAATAGTTATAATCTGGTCGTTCCCCACGCAGATGTTTGGCTAACTGTTTGGCTTTCTTTTGGGCTGGAGTTCTCTGCATATTCATTTAAGCCACCTGCTGCTCGATTTTCAATCTTTTGTTCATATCCAAAGGGAAAATTCCGTAGGGATTAACATGACCGTAAATTAGTGGATTGAGGGCGCGTTTATCTTCTGTGGTCATCTGTGACGACCAATGAGATTCAGAAAGAACCGATTGCAGCATCAGAGTATTGACATAGACTAAACAAACTTGCAGTAGATGAAGAGAAAGCATAGATAAAACCTGCTCGGAACCTTGATTACTAGCAAATTCACTACTTCGACCGTAGAAAATAAAGCTATTGGCACTATTCCAGTTTTCAACTACATTCAACCCTTCATGAATCTCGCGCCGTAAAGCTTCCGAATGGAGATATTGGCAGAGAAAAATTGTTTTTAAAACTTTGCCTAACTCTCCCAAAGCTTGATAGGTAGGGTGTTGAACATTAGCACGAGTAAATCTTCTCAAAATAGCTTCTGGTTCTGCCGTTCCCAATCTCAATGCTGTCGTGTATTTAATTATCTGGTCGTATTGTTGGCGAATTAAATCCCAGTTTATGGTGCGACTGAGAACAGCTTGCAGTTTGGGGTAGGCATCGCTGTTTCCTGCTTCGGGACGATATAACTTTTGTCTTTTAATAGCTTTTAAACGGGGCATCAATTGAAACCCCAGTAAATGGCAAAAAGCAAAAGCCACTTCACTTTGTCCGTGACTATCGACAAAATTCTTCTTCACCGTCATTTCCGTATCGTGGCGTAAAACCCCTTCTATCATCGCTGCTACTTCAGAAGAAGAACAGGTTTTTAATTGGGAATAAATACAGGTAGAGTTTTTCTCGACGTGCCATTCGGTCATCAGATTCTGATCCCACGCCCCAAACTTTTTAGAATCTGAAGCACAGGTAGTAGTCCCTTCTCCCCAAATTTGAGGTAAACGAATTTGAAAAATGGCATTAGCTACCTGGGTTATAGCTTGCCGTAATGCCTCTTTATGAACAAATCGGCGTTTGATGTAGCGTAAGTCGTGATGGTTTACTTTAGGCGTACCATTGCTAATTCGCATTAGTCCTGTATTCGTCCCCAAACCATAAAGACATAACAGAAGACGTTTTTGGATGGTTTCTCGGTCTAAAGCTTCTCTGGTAGCCAAACTCTTGAAGTTATCGGTAAAACCAATTCTTAAGTCAGCTTCTTTCAAAATATCTAGCAAGCTAGTCATCGACCAGCGTTTACTTAATTCGCTTTTGAGTTTTAATAGATTGACTGGTTCGGGTTGTTTTTCCAGAGGAGAAAGACGAATGCTGCCCTTATATTTCTGGAGGATTTCTACTTTAGAATTCTTGGGTAGCCCATCATTTAGTGTTTTGAGGGCTATATCCATCGCTTGTTTTAAGGGCTTGATAAACTCTTCTACGTTGGTAGGCTGTCCTAGTGCTTGATAATAAACTTCCCTTTGTTGTTCAAAATCTGCTGGTAAATCTTCTTCTGGGTTGCGGTAGCGATTTGACCCTTCTACCCAAATTTCTTTACAGCGCAAACGTTCCCTCAAAGCCTGAAGCACGCAGATTTCATAGTTGATGCGATTAATCCGTTCATTTCCATCAGTATCTGTTTCTATCAGAATTTCTTGCCAACTTTTTTTGAGAACTCCTTCTATAGGGACTTTCTCCTCAGAGTCATAATATCTTTGCTTACTATTGGCGTATTTTTTGAGTAACTTCAGTGCCTCAATGACTGGTTGATGAATATCATTATTGGAACGAAATTCCAGTAGCGATAGTAATTTAGGTAAAATACGTCGATAGTGATGGCGGTAAGAAGAACGAACCACAGTGTGTATCTTTTGACGGTAGGCAGTGCCTGAAGCTTTGAGTTCTTTGACTAAATCTTGGAGAGTTTGTTGACTAACAACAGGATAGATAACTTCCTGAATTTTACCTTCTGGCTGCTCCAAACTAGCATTAGCCATCTGAAATAGGATGCCATGTTTGCCCCTGACTTTTTTAAAATCCCGCATCAGTTGAGTATTGACTTTTCTCTCTGCCCTTTTGCCAATGCCATGAATCATTTGAATTAGTAAGTCTACCAAGTTATCTGTGACATCAAGAGTTCGCAAATGACAAAAAGCAGCCATCAGAGTGTAGCGGGTGGGTTCGGGATGAGAGCGTAAGTGGGAAGGATATTCAATGCCTGCGCGAGTAGAATAGGCTTGTAAAACTTTGGGGGTAACGGTACGAAATAGATTTTTCGGCAACCCAATTTGACGTAAAGTTTGTAATTTGGCGATTTCAGTCAAGAGGCTATTAAGACTAACCCGTCCTGGTTCGGAATTAAGAAAGTGGAATTTTGATGCTTTGAAAGTTGTTTTCTCTTTGGTGTTATCTGTCTCATCTCCCTCGCTGGTAATGAGTAAAGCATCTATTTGAGTAAGACATTGGGGAGACAGTTTGTCTAGTGTTTGCTGGAAAAAGTTAGTTTCATAGGTGTGTAAAGCTGACCTTACCAACCTCTCTACTCTATTAGGGGGTGGCGGTTGAATTTTTAAGCTCCAGAATCTCTGGTTAGCAATTTCTTTAAGATGTTCTAAATCTACTTCTTTGTCTAAAACATTTGCTATCAACCAAGTTATTAAGTCTTGAGCATCTTTGACCTTTGCTTTTCTGATGCCCAAAAACTGACGAACTTCAGCACAATGACGCTTATAGCTCCGTCCTTGCCAATTGTATTCAGATATTAGTTCGGCAGAGACTTTTAGTTGTCGAGCAAGGTAATCAATAACCGAGTCGGGAATCTCCCTAGCGAAATTAGGGAATTTAGTTTCATATTGAAACCATTTCAACAGTAAAGCGGTGGTTAAGAGATTTGCCCCACTTTTATTGCTTAACCAAGATAGTTCTTGAGGTAATAATGTCCAGTTTTCGATGAGTTCGTCTAACTCCCAGTTTTGCTTCAAAGATAAATCCCAACGACGACTTTTCTATCAGCTTAACATTGTTCGACAAAAGTTCTTATTTTTAACAGTGTCAGAACTTTTATCTAGTTAATTGCACGTTAAAAAACTATTTTACTGTAAAATGAGAGCCATAAACTGGGTTAAGTGCTGACTCTAAAATACAAATCAGAACTTTTGTCAAGCTTATCCGTAGAGATTAAACGTTAACTTTACCCTTGGTGCGGTCATGCCAGAAGAAAAACCTTCCCAATCATTCAGTATCAGCGGCAGTCAGCTTTCTGATGTCCAAATTGGCGGAATTGCGGGTCAGGATATGAATGTGACCCAAAATCAACAAATTGGCACAACTGAATCTTCTAAGCCACTGACTCAAGCAGATGTGGTTGAATTAATTATCCAGCTTGAGGAACTGTTTCGTAATTCTGGTTTGCCGGAGGCGCAGACAGCTAAAGCAATTAAGCATTTGGAAGCTGCAAAAGAGGAGGTGCACGAAGAAGAGCTGGATAAGGATTTTGTAGCTAAGAACCTGCAACGGGCTATCAAAGTTCTTAAAGTTGTTAAAGAAACTGGCGAAACTGTTGAAGCAGGCGCAAGTCTGTGGGAGAAAGTTCAACCAATTATCAATAAGCTTCTTCCTTGGTTAGGGGTAGCTGCCAGCTTCTTAGTTTAGGCTCAGACAAGCTATGAGTGAGCAGCCTCAGCAGCCTGGTCAAAATTTAAACATTTCGGACAGTGTTTTGGAAACTGTCCAGATTGGGGGTGTCGCGGGGCATGACCTGAACCTGACTCAAATTCAAGGCGGGGTTGGTTCCATCAATGTTTTTGGCTCGGTTAAAGTAGCTCAGGCTCCTATCAGTGCAGCCAAACCTATCAGTCAGCAAGAATACCGATGGCGCACGGTTTTGCTGGATAAGGTTAAAAAGTTCTGGGTTGAGGGGGTGTTAGCGAAATCCCTGCATATGCAAGTATTGATTGAGCTGGGTTTGGAAGAACGGGGTGAGTTTGTTCCAGCTCCCATGAGTGGGGTAGAAGAATTTCCTTCAGAATCTAGGCAATCATTTCCTGCTGGTACTATTGCTGCGGATATCTTCGAGGACATTGGTGCAGGGCGTACCCTGTTGATTTTGGGGAAACCGGGGGCAGGGAAAACCGTAACCTTACTAAAACTGGCAGAAAGCCTGATTGCTCGTACGGAAAGTGATTTTAGTCAGCCTTTGCCCGTGGTGCTCAACCTATCTTCCTGGGGAAATAAGCGACAATCCATTGCTGATTGGCTAGTGCAAGAACTGTACGAAATTTATGGAACGTCCAAGTCAATAGGAAAAGCTTGGGTAGAGCAGGAGCAATTACTCTTATTGTTGGATGGATTGGATGAAGTTGATGCTAAGTATCGCAATGACTGTGTGAGAGCTTTAAACCAATTCATTTGGAATCATGGCTTGACCGAGATGGTGGTTTGTTGCCGTATCGAGGAATATAAAAGTTTATCTGAGCGGTTGAGGTTAAGAAGTGCTATCTACATTCAACCTTTAACTCTGGGGCAAATTGATCAGTATATGGAGCAAGCGGGAGAGCAATTAGCAGCGTTAAAAACAGTATTTGACCAAAACGCTGAAATTAAAGCTTTTGCCTCCTCGCCTCTAATACTGAGCATCATGAGTTTGGCTTATCAGGGAAGTTCCATAGATGACATCATTCAAGGCATCACAGTTCAGGAATATCGTCAACTCCTTTTTGATACTTATATAAGCCGTATGTTTGAAGGAGCTAGATTGACTTCTTACACGAAACGTATTTCAGAATCTGGACAACAGTATTCAATAGATAAAGCGAAAATCTGGCTGATTTGGCTGGCTCAACGAATGACTCAAAACTCCCAATCTGTGTTTTTAATTGAACGAATGCAACCAAGCTGGTTTCAAACTTCGAATCAAAGAATTCGATACCGCTTGGAAAGTGCTTTTATTGCTGGGGTGATTATTTCGCTGATGGGGTGGCTGGTTGGTGGACCGGGTATTGTGACTATTCAGCTGATTGCTTGGCGGACTACTGGGCTGATTGATAAGCTGATGGGTGGGCTGGGTGGTGGGCTGCTTTGGGGGATGATTGGCGGGCTGATTAGTGGGCTGATTATTGGATTTTTTGGAGATATAAAAACCGTAGAAACTCTGAGATGGTCCTGGCAAGCAACAAAAAAGAATCTCTCTCGTGGAGTGTTTTATGGGCTAATTTATGGGCTAATTTATGGGCTGATTGTTGGACTAAGTGTGGGGCTGTATAGTGAGCTGATTGATGGGTCGATTGGTGGGCTGTATAGGCAGCTGATTGATGCGCTTTCTTTTGGACTGATTGTTGGGCTAATTGCCGGGCTAATTTATGGGCTGATTACTGGTCTGAGAGGTTTAGAAATAGAGAAGAGAGTTAAACCAAACCAGGGCATTTGGGAATCGACTCGAAATGCTTTAGTTTTTACCTTATTGACTGGGCTGAGTGGGGGGCTGATTGTTGGGCTTTTTTACGGGCTGACTAGTGCAAGTCATAGGCTGCAGTTTGGGCTGAGTGCTGGGCTGAGTGCTGGGCTTTTTTTTGGATTAATAGGTGGGCTGAGTGGTGGTGGTTCAGCCAGCATTCGACATTTTGCCCTGCGTTTTATGCTTTACCGCATGGGGTATATCCCCTGGAACTATGCCCGCTTTCTGGATTATGCTGCTGAGCGTCTCTTCCTGCAAAAGGTTGGTGGTGGCTACATCTTTGTTCACCGAATGCTGAGGGAGCATTTTGCCAAAATGGAATTGGAACAAAAGCAGCCTTGATGCTGAATAATTATCTTCGATGGCTACAATTTTCTGCGTGAGTTGATTTCAGTCATTTGGCACTTATGGTAGCTTCCTTAGCTTTACCCCAAGAAAGGAAACTCGATCGCTCCTCGCCCCAGTTTTCCTAGCAAAGTTTGTAATTTATTCGTCGTTGCTGCATCTGGAGGTGGGATCAGAGAGGTATTTCCCGCCAGAATCGTGTAAGGAATGCCCGGATCGGCGCAATCTCCCAGGGCAGTTAAAAAATCCGACCCCGGTTTCATCTGATCTAAATTAATATCGATCGCCTCGACCGCTCCCAGCAAATTCCCCAAGGCGGCGAGGGGAAACCCGCTCACCGACAAGCCATTCAGTCCAATGGTCAAGGCAGTAAAAGCCCAATCTTGTACCGTAGACCAAGGAGAACCGCCATTAGGAGTTCCCAACATAATTAAGTGCTGCACAACCAGATCGCCGCCTTTTTGCTCGATAAAACTGCGAGCCACCAATCCCCCCATTGAGTGAGCGACAATGTGCAAAGTTTTCTCGTGATTGGCTTCTAACCCTATTGCTGTAAGCCGTTGCCCCAGTTGTTCTGCCAGCGTGGCGATCGAGGTATTGAGATTTTCATAGTCAAATGCCAGCACTAAATCGTAAATATCTGTGAGAGATTGCTCTTGCCCCTCTAGGTCAATTTTCGCGCCTCGCGCACAGGGAACTATACTCTGGGTATCGCCAATGATGCCGTGAATGAACAGGACAATCTTACTGGCATTCGTCACTTTCTGTTTGACGGTTTCTACATCACCCTCATAGCGGATGCTTCCATCTTCTCCATACTCCACCGCTGCCAGAATCGGATAGGGAAGTTCTAAGCTTAACTTTTCCGCGATCACTTTCTGAAAGAAAATGCGGATAGAGCCTCCCAGACTCCTCCTTTTTTCGGCTAGGGGTTCGGTCAGTCGCTCTAAACTAATTTCCGTCTTGCCATCTTTCCCTTCTCCCCGCCCCAGAGGCATAAAAAATTCTCCATCATAGGCAACTGGCAGTACATACTCGTTTTCACCCAATGCTTGCTCTACAGATAGCTTTAACGGTTGTTCGGGGGTGACTGTATTCAAGGTATTGGCATCAGTAATTTTCAATTCCAAAGCACTTAATCCCGGATCGACCCCTCGACTGGCGGTAAATTGAAAGGGTTGGGTGTTTTCTCGCAGGATAGGCGGTAAAATCGGTCCGACATCTCGCGTGGATTGAGAAACCGTCGTCAGACGAGCCGTCGCTTGCAAACTCGGATGAGACTCTAAGGTTACACCCATACCGAGTTGGGTTTGGGTATCCTGCTGAACCGAAACTGTATCCCTCGGTCGAACGGTAATAATCGTCACCTGACTGGTGAGCCACTCATCAACTTCCTCAATCTCCGCTACGCCAATATCACGAGTTGTCACCCGTTGCATCAGACGGTTAAGGGTGCTGTTCCGTTTCGGGACAGATCTAGTACCTAGCTTCGGTTGCTCCAAGCCCTCTTGACACATCAGGGAAGCATCAAATTCGGCGGTACTGGCAATCAGTTTGAGAACATCTTGATATTCTGTAACGCCCTGTTGCCAAAGTTCATCGGGGACGCTGGCAGGAATTTCCTTTTTTCTGAAAGCCCAGACTTCATCCCCTGGTTCAATCCAGATCCCTCGGTTATTCCCTTCAAACAAGGGCGCGCTTACAGAATAATTTTCGGGCAGATCCAATACCGTGCAGAACAAGTGTTCTTCACTGGTGTTGGTTAATTTGAGGCGGAAGGTGGGGGGTTTCCACTTGCCAGCTTGGTATTGATAAGTCAAGTGAAGGGGGGAATTCACGATTTCCGTACCATCGGGCTGATAAAACTGCATTGTCACCGCATTGGCCGGAATGCGGTTGCCTGGTGTCCCCTCTAATTGCACTACGGCTGTCCACCGCGCCATATGTTCCAAATTTTCTACGGCTTTGCGAGCATTTACTTGGGTATAGCCTTCTAACTGCCTGACCAGCGGACGGTTATCTGTGGGCTTGGTAATGAGATACTGAGACCCCTGAGACCACAATCGATACTGTGCCTCGGTTACCTTCTCTACCTCTCGCACGTATAAAGAAGGCTGTCCGCCGATGCCAATCTTTTGCAGTTCCTGCCGTACCGCATCGAGAGCTTCCCCATCCCCGTCAAAATAAACTCCCAGCGGGGGCAAGGGTAAGCTGGTGATGACGGCATTGAGAACTGTGTCTGAGGTTAACTCATCGGGAGCAGTAATTATTTCTACCACACTCTGATGGGGCAGTACCTCAATCACTTCCGCTTCCCCGACGGCTGCTGACAACTGCCGCATTTGTTCGACGCTCGTGCCGAGAGGATACAATGCCAGTCGAACGCGATCGCTACTATGACCTTCAGGAATCCCATGAACTGCCCCAGCATCAATTAGCCAACGGTTGTTCTCATAACTCAAGCTAAAATAGGGGTTCCGTTTGGCGATCGCCCCCTCCCCCCTAAAAAGGGCAATTCCCAATCCTCTTGCAGGGTTGGTTCTAGCTGGGGAGATTGGTCTTTAATGCGACTGCGGACTAAGGTACTCGCTCGTTTAAATAATTCCCGATAGGTCAGGGAACC
>JASJEK010000018.1 GCA_030064915.1 Xenococcaceae cyanobacterium MO_234.B1 | reverse complement strand
TCCCAAGGTTGTCTTGATATTCCTCAAGTTAACCTCAGCTTGCCACCGAGAATCATAAAGGTCTAAAATATCACTTATGGGATATTCAACTGCATCTAATAAGGTAGTAACGACAATAATTTCTTTGGTTCTAAAACCAGGATACAAATGTAGCAATGAACTTCTCTCAATACTAAATCTTTTGGGATAGACTCAAAATCTGCTCTTGATATATCTTGGGGTTTACGTTTTGGTTTTTCCCATAATCTTAAGCGATCACTTGGAGACTTCCTTGTTTTCTTTTTCTTTTTAAAGGGAGAATTTACTGTATATTTTGGTCTTTTCTTTCCTTTTTGTAAGCGACCTTGATGCAACCTCATAACAGCATCTATTCCTCTTTTTTTCCATAAACATATATCAACATAACTACAAAAAGCCCTATCTCCTAAAAGAATATCACCTGGGTCTAAATAATCAGTTAACTGTCTAGCTAATTTGATGTCATGAGTCTTAAAAATATCAATAACTATCCCCACAACCGAGCCAGTAGCATAACTAAATAATACCCCAATTTTGGCAAAAGGCGGGAAGGGGGGAAATATCCCCACAGGATAACTTTGAATCACAAAGATAACTTAAAATCCCCCCTCCCGGACCACAGCCTTTTTTCTGAGAACTATGCTGTGGATAGGTTTCTTGGTTTTTCAAGGTATCAGGCATTGACACAGTAGAGCCATCAATACTTTTGACACAACGACCATGCCATAAATGTTTTTTAGAGACTTTTTTCTCATTATTCTTAGCTGTAATTTCTAACAGCTTTTTGAATAATTTTTCTGGCAGTTTTTTTCTGGCTTGGCAATAAGCACTTGTATTTTCTGACGGAGTTTCTAACCCTTCAGATGCCAAATATGAGATAATTCTACTGACAGCATTTTGGCAACTATGGTCAGGGTCTAAGACTTGAGAAAGAAACGACCATACTATAAGCATTGAAAGTACACTTTCATGGGTAGTCCGTAGAGTCGTACGGATGCCTGCTCACATTGCTCAAGGGGGGCAAACAGCTCTCGTAATTTGATCTCACTGCCCCATTTCCTGTGCCGTCCGGGTCCATGTTGGCCAGGAAGACGACTAAAGGCAGCATGGGCAACCGTGGAAATTTTCATGCTTAGTAATGAGATGGAGACCTTGCTCTCGAAAGGGTTTCAAGACTTTGGCTGAGGCGTAGTAAGCATCTAAAACAGCGTAGCTTCCCTGAGCCATAAACTGGACACACACCGCCGCCATTTTCTCGACCACTGTCAATTGAGCATCCGCTTCAACTGCCTCAATCCCGTCATGGAGTTTGAATACAATGGGGCTGGCAAACAGAGCTTCCCCGACTCCCAACAACAAACCTAAGGCACTGAAGTAGTAGTCTGTCAACTTTGAAATGATGGATAGATTTGTGTAACTTTGATTTTGGGGTAATGCTTTCCGAAGTCTCAAATTTTACTGATTTTTCTCGAATAATTACTGAGAAAATTGGTCAAAAACTATGCCAGGAAAAATCTCAATTAATTTCTCAAGCAGCCGAATTAGGACGAAGAAAATTTTTAGAGAAACTTGGCTGGTTATTAAATTATGAACAACAACTTCATTGCTTTAGGAGTTGTTTAAAAATAAGTTCGGCCTTTTTGAGTTGATTGCGCCCGTCTCCACCGTTATCTGTTGGGTATCTTAGGCCGAACTTATTTCTGAACAGGCCCTTAGCTGAAATCCTCGAAGTTTTTGCTCTAGCTAAAAAGCAATTAAATAAACAAGGACTACATCCATTATCTCAACAAGACTGGTTGAACTTAAGCGATAATTTTTTCGATTCACCTTTTCTTCAAAAAAACCAACAAAGAGTCAGTGAATACTTAGCTATTGAAGGAAAAAAAGTTCCATTAAATCAAGCTTTTTTAGCTACATCAGATATAATCGAATCAATTTTTGGTAAATACAAAATTTTTGCTTCATCTTCTCCTAATTCAGAGATTGCGGTGCGACAAGGCGCGAGGTTTCCTCGCTATCAGAACGCGCACCAAGACAATGAGATGATTTTAACACTTCTTTTATCGACCACTAAACTAACTTCAGATAAAGTACTCCAGGCAATGGAAAGTATTCATATAGCTGATGTTAATGCGCTTGTCAAAAGAAGTTTTTGGTCAATCTATGTTATCTAAAAGAAAATTGGCTTTTTCCACTTCAGCAAATTGCATAAAAGTTGCATGAATTATAAGCGCGATCGCATAATACAGGATAAACATCCTACCACCTGGGTCATCATTTTGACCAAATTAGAGAAGAGCAGCTCTTTGGTATACCCTGTTTGCACCGTCTGTTCAAATAACTCATCGAGTTTCTCAGAGTCCAGAGCGACTTCCATCAGGGCTCTGAGGATGACAGTGATATCAAATCCGGTTAAATGAACTCAGTAAAAATAAAGTCAAACCCTTGTAGTTACTAGATCGCATCTATGTGCAATTAACAGGATTTGATATGACTGGACTCTTCTCGACAAAGCGTTCAAAAATAGGACGCTCTCCACATCAGAAACCTTCTCTCTCTCAACTTAATGAGAATAATAATTAATAACTCGAGCCAAAATCAGTCAAAATTTTGGTCGATTCTCCCTCTGATTAAACCTCAAAATCGGCGTTTTTTCTACTCCTGATGCCACTTGGGGGCAGTTTCAGTTAGCCACTTCAGCAATTATACAACCCACTTTTTGATTTCTCTGCCTTGTCAACCCTGATTGAGTATAACTTTCAGCATTTATTAACTTAACCTTGACTGGGCTGCCCTACAAATACCAATAACTCCTGAATTTTTTCCCGTTTCATCGCGCCAAGGATATTTATTGGTAAGCAGCGTACGCGATGTTTCTCCATCGATTATCTCTTCTTCATAAAAACAGGATATTCCCTCCCTAATAACTTGGCGATCGCTTGCCCTAATTGATTGAGCGGTTTCGGGAGGAAATAAATCTGTATCATTTTTGCCCAATATCTCTTCGACCTTAAGACCGAGGAAGTCAGCAGCAGATTGGTTAACAACTACATAATGTCCCTGTAAATCTTTGACAAAAATAATACTCGAAGTATCGCTGATAATCGATTGTAAGATACTATTGATTTTAACTAACTCCCCTTCTGCTTGTTTGCGTCGATCAATATCCTGCACCGTACCCATCATGCGGACTGGTTCGCCGTCTTGGTTATAAAATCCTCTTCCTTTGGCAGCTATCCAATGTACGCTACCATCTGTCCAAATAACGCGATATTCGATATCGTATTCGCTTTTGTTGGCTAAAGCTTGCTTTACTGCTGCATCAGTGCGGTCGCGATCATCGGGATGTAAAATATCGAAGAATAGTTGGTAAGTTATTGCTGCATCGGCATCGAGTCCAAATAACTTTTTGCACTGTTCCGTCCACTCTAAGCAATCGGTAGTTAAATCCCAAAACCACATTCCCAATTCAGCAGCAGTGCTAGCCAGGCTCAGACGTTCTTCACTCTTACGGAGATTTTCTTCAATTTGTTTGCGTTCACGAAGTGCAGCTTGCTGTTCGCTGATATCTTGAGCAACACCTAATATTTGCTTGATCGAACCATCATCAGTACGGCTATATACTCGATCTTGGGAGCAAAACCAGCGCCATTCGCCGTTTTGATGGCGCATTCGATATTCAAAACTATGTACCTCTTGTTGTTTTGAGCTACGAAGTCTTTCTAGATGAGCGGGAAATTGAGCCAAATCTTCGGGGTGCATAATTTGAGTTATAAAGTCTGCACCCATTTCTGCTATTTGTTGCGAAGTGTAACCCAATAAGTTACAAGTTTGAAAATTTGTATAAATGTTCTGTTGGGCGATCGCATCGTAAATATAGATTACCCCCAGGAACGGCATCGATAATCTGCTGGATAAATTGCCAGTCGTGCTGTAGCTCGATTAAAGTTGCTTGATGCTGTCTGCGTAACTGAGATTTAGCGATCGCTCGCTTGACTTCTAAACGTAACTTCTCAAAAAGCCAGGGGGGCTCGCCGCAACAATCTCTGTGTCTTTGGCCTAACTTTTTGCGGCGAGCCCCCCCTGGCTTCGGTCAACTTTTTGGGCAATGAGTTCCCCTTGGCGTGGGAATCACATTTTGGCCCCCGACTCGATCCTTGAGGTATTCCCGTGATGGAAACCCCTAGCTTGCGGCAAGTCTTTTTGAGGCTGGCAAAGGTATCTCGACACCTTCGTCCTGCGGAGCTGCGAGTGCTGCCACTGATATGCACGTTTAGTGACAAATTCCCGAATGTCTTGCTCACGCTTCGTTATTGTGGAGCGGTAACTCTGGCTTGTCTAAAACTTTGAGCAGTAAGAATTTAATTAAAGCTGGTTGATCAGCCATTACCTCTTGGAAAATATCGGGGTGGGAATGATAAACAAAACTTGCTAACTTACTAACATCATCCGCATTCATGCGACGGGCATGATGAGTAAGCTTAGACGCACTAAAGTTACCTATTCTGTTCCTTCTCCATAAGGCGTTTGAGAATTTTAAAGTGCAATTGTTTTTGCGTCTAAGCTTAGATAAACCCAGTTGTCTTTCTAAATCTTTTTCACTGAGTCCTCTTTCCTTGAGGTGTTTAAAGAATTCTCTAGCTACGTCATCTCGCTCATTAGGTTTAATTTGCGCGATCGCCTTTTGTAGTTCGGGTTCCATTTGTTGCGGGGGAACATTATCATGATGGAAAGCTCTACGGAATAAACCGTGTCTTTCTTCTCTGCTACTACGTTGGGCGAAATCGTCAAAGTTATCGTAATTTTCCGGCTCAACAAGTGGACCATCGAGAGATTCGACATTACCACCTGCTAAGTCATTCATGATTTGCTTTTTATATCTATCACTACTAGACATGATTTCTCGCTCCTGAATTTAATAAATTTTGTACGGGTGATTTCCTTCTAAACCCGCAAGCCTTTCTTTCACATGGAGTATCTGCCAATGTTCAATATTTAATGCTTTAAGCTTGATACTCAATACTGTTAGACTGCACATCATATTTCGCAGTCAAGATTCTTTCCTTGTCTGGTGCATAGATCAAGATGGTTAAATCCTGGTTGGGGAAATTTTTATGAAAGCCCATTGTTAAGGCTTTAGCTAGAGTTTTTACTTCATATCTCAAGCTGATGCCGAGCGCATCATTAACCAAATTGAACGGACTCGCGATCGCGTCCTCCAACGTGCTGAACCCATTCAAACCGAAGCTGCAATTCGTGTCGAAGAAGCTAAAAGATACGCAGTTAGACAAGTGGAAGAAACTCGCAAAGCTTCTGCTACCGCTTCTTGGTGGCTATTCTTTACTGCTTCAGTATCTGCGATCGCTTCTGCTACTGCTGGTGCATTGGGTGTGATTGTCGCTCCTCAATGGGTGTAGATATAATCCTGCCACGCTTTCTCAAAGCTGGGCAGCAGTTCCTCGAATTCTGACAAGCTTATGCCAGTTAGACTCCGAAAGACACGGGGCTTTTTTTGCAGTTTTGCCTAAGACAGCATATTCTTGACAGCGGTAGGAATGAGTAGAGTGATTTTACCGTCTCTGCCTGCTTATTTCCAATAAAGTCTATTAATGACACTTAACTTAAAAACTGTTTAATTAAGTATCAAGCAAGGAATAAATAAAATTGAAATTATTGAACTTACAGCTTTACGTGTCCTGTTTATGTATTTGTGTAACAATTATTTAAGTACCAAATAGAGATAAAACAAGGAATGACTAAGGAACATGAAAAAATAAAATAGAATACTAAGCTATAAAGCTTACTGTACTTAGCTTATAAACAAGTATCTCTATACTTGGACCAATAATATGTAAACTTTCTTAAATAAATCAATTGCCAACCGTGGCTTAACAATGATAAATGATATCTACTACCTCTCTACTAGCTCCCGTTGAAAAAGATCTTCAGATACTAACAGATAATCTCAAAAAACTCGTAGGAGCGCGCCATCCTATTCTTGGAGCAGCAGCCGAACACCTGTTTGATGCAGGAGGCAAAAGAATTAGACCTGCCATTGTATTGCTAGTGTCGCGAGCAACTATGATGGGTCAAGATATTACACCCCGTCATCGTCGTCTTGCAGAAATTACTGAGATGATTCATACTGCTAGTTTGGTACACGATGATGTGGTAGATGAAGCAGATTTACGGCGTAATGTCCCCACAGTAAATAGTTTATTTGACAACCGCATTGCTGTCTTAGCAGGAGATTTTCTGTTTGCTCAATCTTCGTGGTATTTGGCAAATTTGGACAACCTAGAAGTAGTAAAGTTGCTCTCAGAAGTAATTCGAGATTTTGCCGAAGGAGAGATTTTACAAGGATTAAATCGTTTCGATACCAACTTATCCATTGAGACTTATTTAGAAAAAAGTTATTACAAAACTGCTTCTCTTATTGCCAATAGTGTCAAAGCAGCAGCTATACTTAGTGATGCAAATCAGGAGATAGCCAACAACCTCTATGAATATGGTCGCCATTTGGGTTTAGCATTCCAAATTGTCGATGATATTTTAGACTTTACTGGCTCAACTCAAGTTTTAGGGAAACCAGCAGGTTCTGATTTGGCTAGTGGTAACTTAACCGCTCCTGTTCTCTATGCAATGGAAGAAAAGCCCTATTTAGAAGTTTTAATAGAAAGAGAATTTAGTGAAGAAGGAGATTTAGAACGAGCTTTGACCATAATCAATAATACTAACGGTATTCAAAAGGCTAGAGAATTGGCTAATTACCAGAGTGAGCAAGCACTAAAATGTCTCGATTGTCTTGAACCTTCTGATTCAGCTAGAGCCTTAAAAGACATGACTGATTACGTTTTGAGTCGTTTGTACTAAGTTCAACTGTCAGAATTTTAGTTATGGGTCTGAATGATGTCAATTAATGATGTTTATTGAATTTTATTAGCTTAAACTTGAGTGGTTAAATGATTCACATCTATAGTTTGGGGAAGGAGTATCAGTGTCATCTGCAAAACCCACAATTCTTGTTACAGGAGGGGCTGGCTATATAGGCTCTCATGCTGCCTATGCTCTTAAACAAGCAGGTTACGGAGTAGTAGTTTTAGACAATTTGTCTTATGGGCATCGAGAACTAATCGAAAATGTAGTCAAGGTAGAGCTAGTAATCGGAGATACCAGCGATCGCCTTTTATTAGACAAGTTATTTGCTACCCATGATATTGCTGCGGTGATGCACTTCGCAGCCTATATTGCGGTAGGAGAATCAGTTAAAGAACCAGGAAAATACTATCGTAATAATGTTTCTAGTACCCTTAACTTATTAGAAGCAATGTTAGCAGCAGACATTAATAAGTTTGTCTTTTCTTCTACCTGTGCGGTCTATGGGATGCCACAGCAAATTCCGATGACGGAAGAGCATCCCCATCACCCCCTTAGTCCCTATGCTGCTAGTAAGGACATGGTAGAAACAATTTTAGGGGATTTTGATCGTGCTTTCGGATTAAAGTCGGTTGCTTTTCGTTACTTTAATGCTTCTGGAGCAGACCCCAGTGGGAAACTAGGGGAAGATCATCACCCTGAAACTCATTTGATTCCTCTAGCGTTGCTTACCGCGTTGGGAAAACGAGAATCTCTGTATATATTTGGTACAGATTATGATAGCCCTGATGGCACAGCCGTCAGGGATTATATTCATGTTAATGATCTAGCAACTGCTCATGTTTTGGGTCTAGAATACCTTTTAGCTGGAGGGGATTCGGAAGTATTTAACCTGGGCAATGGTAACGGCTTTTCCGTTAAAGAAGTTATTGAAACAGCTCGCCAAGTCACAGGATTACCCATTCCTGCTAGAGAGAGCGATCGCCGTCCCGGGGATGCACCAATTCTAGTTGGTAGTAGTGCCAAAGCTCGCCGAATTTTAGGTTGGAATCCTCGCTATGCTGATTTAACTACTATTATTGAAGATGCTTGGCGATGGCATCAACAACGTCATCGTTAAATTGATTGATATTTGATGAGAATTTTGGTCTGAGGTCAGGTGAAAGGGGGAAATATGGGTTCATTGTTCAAGAGCAACTTGTATTTTTGGTTAATTAGTTTGGGTCTAGTTAGTTGTAGTAATGCTAAATACACTCAATGCCAACAAATAATTGAAATTGCCAATGAAGTTAATCGTCAAACCCAAGAAATTATTAGCCATTCTAGAGAGCGCCCCATAGAGCCAAAGACGTGGTCACAAGCAGCAACCATCATGACTCAAGGAGCAGAAAAAATTGACACCCTATCATTAAAAGACCCTCAACTAGTGGACTATCAAAAAAGTTTGGTTGAGATATTTCGTCTTTATTCCCAAGCTACTTATGATGCTATTGAAGCCAGAGAGAACAAAAATCTTAAGGCTTTAGAGTCTGCTGGTGAGTCAGCCAAAAAAGCAGGATTACTGAAAGAAAAGTTAGTGATGGGTATTAACAATTATTGTTTGGGAAAAGCTATCGTAAAATAACATGGTAGAACACTTATTATGGCTAACATCATGATATTTCCAGGCTCAACTGTAACTGTAATCAACCCTGATGATACTTACTACCAATTCCAAGGACTTGTACAACGGATTGATGATGGACGAGTAGCAGTACTTTTTGAAGATGGTAATTGGGATAAACTGGTTACTTTTAATATCTCTGAACTAGAAGCGATGGATTTGAGTGTAGGGAAAAAGAAAAAGTAGCAAGCTTTTTCATTGAACATTTACCATTGAACATTTATCAGTTGTTAAGCATTGACGGATTAGAGTGAGACATCCTTGTAACCACTACCTTTTAACTAGAAGAAACTGATGAATGATAAATGATGAATGATAAATGATAAACAATTTACTTTTGTAAAATATCCAATAAATAAATTATGCGTCTTCCTCTACCTCAGTTTCCCATAGAAGACCGCCAACCCAACCATATTGGAGAGGTAATTGAAACTACAACCACTCAATATACTGCTCAATGCTTAGAACCAGAAGATTTAAAATTTCCCCAAATGCCTCCTTTTGGAAGTTGGGTCAAATCTTTTGATGAAGAGTCTGGCAATAAAATTTTGGCGGTAGTTACATATGTAACTACAACTCCCATTGACTCCGTACACCGAGCTAGGGCTTTAGGTTTATCCTTGGCAGAATTGCGGGAACAGCAACCGCAAATTTTTGCCATGTTAAAAACAGAATTTAAAGCTGCTATTGTAGGCTATGAGATTCCTTCTCATAGTCAATCTCATAGTCAAAATGGCAATGGTCAAGGAATGGCAAAAGTCTATCAATATTTACCCCCTCGACCACCCCAAATTCATCAGGGGGTTTATAATTGCGAGGCATCAGAAGTGATACATTTTACCGAGCAATTAGACTTTTTAAGAACATTGCTCCAGGTTAAAGATATTCCTGTAGAGTCATTGATAGCAGCAGTAATTCGGGAAGCCTATCGCATCCGCCAAGCTAACCGTAGCTGGTTAGTACAAGTGGGTAGAACACTCAGTATCTTATTAAAAGATGACTATGACCGCCTGAGATACATCTTGAGTCAAATTCATTGGGCTTGAAGTAATGCACCCCAAATAATACCAATTATCATGCATTAATAACTTCGGTTTTTTGGCTCACCAATTCCAGAGATACTCAGAAAGCGAGTTATAACTTTTTTGTAGACAACTCCTTAGGGGGATCGTCTATCGTGGAATAAGAACAACTAGGAGTGCAAGGAAGTTGACCGCCATGAGAAGCACGGGAATGGCATATCTTTTATGGAGCCTCTGTTTTTTTGGGTTTGCTGGTATTCATCGCTTTTATCTTGGCAAGCCTCTGAGTGGTCTCATTTGGTTTTTGACTTGGGGACTGTTCGGTATAGGACAGATTGTTGACTTGTTTCTCATTCCAGGAATGGTTGAAGAGAAAAATTTCAAGTTAAGAGCCAGATTGAGTAGGGCTCAATACCCACAGCTTCCATCTGGTATGATCACTGTGCTGCCTCAGTCGGACACTCACTTAGTCCTGAAGCTACTTTCAGAGCGACCAGAAGCTACTATAGCTGATTGCGTTCTAGCTACGGGTCAAGATCCGTCAAAGGTAAAAGCCCTTCTGAAGCAGATGCAGCGCGACGAACTAATCGAGGTGGGGAATAGAGAAAGGGATGGGGCGGTTGTGTATCGGATGATTTAGAATCAATTGCCTCTTTAACCTGAGTTAGACGCAACCAAAATTTATCTGAAAATCAGAATTCTCTGAGTCAGGAGTCAAAAGAAATAATTCGCGCAGCACCAGGCTAAAATTCAACAAATGGAACCTCCCCACCGTCTCTTTTAAAGTCCCCTGAATTCTGATTTTCCCATTCTTGGCTGCTTTGAGCGGGAGTATTAACTCCTTCAGAATCGGTGATTTCAGAATCGGTCTCAGAATTCTCAGCTGCCCCTGGAGCTTCTCCTCCTACTTGCCAGTGCCATTCTGACCCACTTTTTGAGTCAATACCTTCTAGATGCTGGGCTGTTCCTGTTTGAGGGATTATGGTTTCAGTGGCTGATGCAGATATCGACCCCACGAGCGTGCCAATAACAAGTAATCCAACAGTTACTGTTGCAGCAGTGTTTAAACTTTTGAAATTAATCATGACTGTCACTTCCTTCTTGAGTGGGACTCAAATCAAGTAGTTGGTTGGCTCTTCCTACCTATCAGTGTAAGAAGCTTTTATCGCGGTAAATAAACAACCTTTTTCTCTTTAATTATATTACAATTACTATATGTTGTGTATAAGTTTGTTTAAGAATATGACTACTAGAAGTCAACATGAATAGAGCAAAATTTTGTACCTAAAATATATATACTGACTCTAAGTTCAACTTATATTTCTTGATGATATATATCTAAGATTTTTAGGTGTTAGCTACCGAAGAATTGCCTTAATTTTCTAAATTTCTAAGTTATCGTCAACTTCAGTAGTGGAAGTTTCTGGTGGAGTTTCTGGTGGAGTTTCTGGTGGAGTTTCTGATTTGACTACTCGCTTAACTTGGCGGATAGGGAAATTAGCGATTAGAGCCGTAATGCGCTCACTGTTTTCTAAGCCAAATTCCATTTGCTCTCGGTCTATCTCCACATAGCGAGCCACTACATCCAAAATTTCTTCTCGCATCGAAGAGAGAAGTTCTGGACTGAGACTAGCACGATCATGGGCAATAACCAATTGTAAGCGACGTTTGGCTTCTTGCCGAATGTTCTCATCACTATTACGCAGAAAAAGCATATCTAAAATTTCGCTGATCATAATTACTTTTAGCCCAGTTTGCTCACACAAACACTACTCCTTGGGTTTTTTTCAGAAAAACGGTTTTTGACTGGTTCTGGATTCAAGCTGACCTTTTTTTATCCTCCAAATATTTTTTTATCCTCCAAATATCCGGCGTAATCGGCTTAGTATGTTATCTTTTTCGCTCATTAGGTCAATAAAAGGTACTTTTTCCCCCTCTAGGCGTTTGGCAATATTAACAAAAGCACGAGTAGGAGTAGCATCCTTTTCTTCAATGACCAAAGGTTCACCCTTATTGGTCGTAATAATCACTATTTCGTCATCTGGAATTACACCAATTAGAGGAACAGCGAGCAACTCTAACACATCATCTACGCTCATCATCTTGTTGTCTTCTACCATCTTGGGCTTAACACGATTGACGATTAAGTTGATTTTATGAATCCCTTCAGCTTCTAGTAATCCAATGACTCGGTCCGCATCTCTAACGGCTGCAATTTCTGGTGTAGTAACGATTAGAGCTTCTTCAGCAGCAGAGATGGCATTCCGAAATCCTAATTCAATGCCAGCAGGAGAATCGACAATAATGTAGTCATAACCTTTAGCTAAGGCATTAGCAATCTTTTTCATCTCTTCGGGAGAGACAGATTCTTTATTACGGTTTTGGGCTGCTGGCAATAGTACTAATCCATTTAAGCGTTTATCTTTTACTAGAGCTTGAGCTAAACGACATTCTCCTGCTAGTACATCTAGAGCAGTATAAACTACCCTTTCCTCTAACCCTAAAAGCAAATCTAGGTTTCTCAGTCCAAAGTCTGCATCCACTAAAGCTACTTTGCGATTGAGTTGGGCTAATGCTGCACCTAAATTTGATGTTATAGTGGTTTTCCCCACTCCACCTTTGCCAGAAGTAACAACAATTATGCGACTCATAGATATTATTTAAACTTGTTTTAGTATGGACAGTTATTTTTTATAATTATCTATTTACTTTTTATCGATCTATCCAAATATCATATTGCTCAGAAAATTTATGGGTCTTGGCAAAATCGCTCGCTCTTGCCAGACGAATTCCCTCGGCAGCAATAAAAGCTACTTCTGGCTGATCACTTTTGGGTAGAAACTTGGGATACCGAGCCACCGCGTCAGCAATACGTAATTGGGTAAAATCCATTTGTAAGGCCATAATCCGAGATTGCCGATTCCCTTTTGCCCCAGCATGAGCCAGCCCTCGCAAACTCCCCCAAACAAAGATATCCCCAGCAGCGATCGCAACTCCCCCAGGATTAAGGTCACCAAAAATGAGGATAGTTCCTTCGTGACGGATTTCTATCCCTGAACGGACTGTCTGATTGAAGTAGAGGGGTTCTGCTAATGTGGTTTCCGTTGTTTCTAACCCAGGAGTTAAAGACAATTGAGAAAGCTTATTTTGTTCTACACAATAACCACCAGCAGCAGCAGCTACGGCTGTTTGGCGACGGGTAGTCACAACAGTTTCTAGAGAGAGTTCAACTTCCTCTAAAATTTCAGCAATAGTTTGTAATTGCTGAACATCTAGCAGTTGGTCTTGAGCAATCAAGGATAGGGAAGCCCCAGATTGCCACGATTTTTCTCGTCCCTGCAAGTAATGTTTTAGTTCTTGCCAAAATTCTGACCAAGATAAGTCTTTATCAAGTTCAGACTGGGTAGGTAGGAGTAAAAACAGAGCATTTCCTTCATGTTTTAGACATATTTGCGAGTATCTCTCCACTAAGGGGGAGAAGGGAGCATCGCTGGACAAATCTAAAGATAGGTTCGGATCGACAACCATTCAATAAACCAAATTTAAGGGTGAGATGATTTCCCAAGCACATAGTACCGTAAGTTGACTATACCTAAAAATTAGGAATTTCTTAAGTATTTCCAAGCCGTGGCCAAACTAGTTTCATTTCCCACATTTCCTGGAAATAAAACTACAGGTAAATTCGGGAATTGAGGATGATTTTCTCCAGTCCGAATCACCGAGCAACCTGGTAAAATCTGTCCTAGAAGTCTGGCAGCAGTTAAGTTTAAGCCATCGGAAAGAACGTCATTAGACGTAATACCCCCTTTGCTGATGAGAAATCCGATTTCTGGAGGTAGCCCTCGAACCACGTCCATCAGTAGTGCGGATACAGTTTTCCCAAATTCGAGACGTTGCTGAATATCAGTAAAAGTTAATTCCTCGCGAGAAGTATAAACTACGGGGGTTTTTCCTTCTTGCCAGGTTTGTTTAACTGATTCTAGGGCTTCTTGTAACAGGCTATCTTGAGATTGGGGAGCATCTTGTAAAGCTTTAACATCTATTTCTATACCCACAGTGTCTGATTCTTCTAGTAATCGGGTTAATTGTTGAGTGGTTTTCCGAACATGAGAACCCACTAGGACAACTCCTGGAAAATCAGTTGGTTTGTAGCTCGCCATCCCTTCTGGTGGTGTTGGTTGTTGACCCAATTGAGCTAGAGAGGTAAGCAGACTCGCAGCAGAGCGAAATAAGAAGCGTTTACCTTGCTCGGCAGCAGCTAAAGTTGCTTGGGCAAAGCGGTCAAAATCGGCTTGAGTTTCCCCATCAACTACTACACATTGATTATTAGCTAGAGAGAGTAACTTGTTACGAATGGCTCCAGAGCGAATATCCTCTAGTAGAATTCTCACTACTTGGTTAGAAGTAATGCGATTTTGGGTTTTTTCCGCTACATAGTCTGGCAAATAACTGTGACTGTAGTTAAATACTGAATCTTTGGCAAACTCTGTTTCATGAACCGGGGTTTTCACCCCATCAATCAGTAAATAATGAACACTATCGAGGGTTACTCTTCCTCCTTCAAAAAAAGCAGGAGTAAGAAAATGAGCGTCAAAGTTCCCCAATTCTTGGGCAATAACATCAGTTTCAATGGGGTAATGTCCTCTTAAGGTGGAATCAGACCGACTTACTACCAAAAAATCCTCTATTTCTAATTCTGCGATCGCAACTTGGAGATTCTGGCAAACTTCTCTGGTAACTCTGGCTGCTGCCTCTGGTGCGATCGCTCTTGTATTAGTCAGAATAAAAAAAATAGGGATGGAGTCTTGTAAACCCATCTTTAAAGTTGCAACATCCCAACTCATCAGTAACAAGCAACTATGAACAGTCTGAGAACCAGTGGGGTCATCATCGAGAACAATAATTTTTGGTTGATTGTGACTCATCTTCTCTAATTTCCGAGTATGGCTTCGTAAAGCACTTTATCAATTTTCTTAATAAATCCTAAATATTTTTACGGACTTAGATACTTTTCCGAAAATATTTGCCAATATTAGGAGAGTACATTTTTATAATTAGCATTACTTAGAAGCAAATTAATAAGTTCTGTGTATGTTAGTTGCTAGAGTTGTCTTAATCTGGTAAACAGGAAACTAACCGTGCGTATTTCCCTCGATTACTATAGGATTCTTACTATCCCTATCAAAGCAAGTAAAAAACAAATCGATCGCGCTTACAAAGATCGAATTCAGCAAAAACCGCGTCGTGAATACAGCAGGATAGCCATTGAAGCTCGCAAAAGCCTATTGCGCCAAGCTTATGATGTTTTATCTGATGAGAGCAAGCGGGCTGAATATGATGGGAAATTTCTGACGAAGTCGAAGCAGACTCCTTCGTCTCTAGCAAAAGCTAACAGAGATCAATCTTCTCAAGGCACAGAAGCTACAGCACTAGAATCTTCTCCCATATGCCCTACCATCGAAATCCCCCTGAAGCTTGTGGTAGGCGCACTCATAATTCTTTATGAATTAGCAGAATACGAACAGGTAATTAGACTCGGAAATTACTATCTTAATAACTCAGGTTATATTAACGAAAACGAAGTCGAAGCAGGCGAGGATTCCTCGCACCACGCCTCCTCCATTTCAGACCTCCCTTCCACAGTGCAATGGCAGAGTAACTTACACTCTGCTTCACAAGACCATAATTTAACATCTTATGACATTAATCCTAGAGAAGACATTATCCTAGCGATAACATTATCTTATCTAGAGCTAGGAAGGGAAAAATGGCGGATTCAAGAATATGAAACCGCTGCTTACTCCGCTCAAATGGGCTTAAATTTATTAAAACAAGAACAGATATTTTATATGCTTCAGGAAGAACTAGAAACTGATTTATATAAGCTAAGACCCTATCGTATTTTAGATCTATTAGCCAATAGTCCTGCTAATTCTCCCCAAAGAGTAAAGGGACTAAAGCTACTCAAAGAAATGCTACAGCAACGTCAAGGAATTGAAGGGAAAGGAGAAGATTATTCGGGACTGAAATTTGATAAATTTCTAGGTTTTATCCAACAAGTACGAAATTATTTAACTACCACAGAACAGATAGAATTATTTGTAGCAGAAGCCAACCGTCCTTCTTTTGTGGCAACTTATCTGGCGATGTATGCTCTCCTAGCTCAAGGATATGCTAAAAAGCAGCCAGAATTGATTGTCAAAGCCCAAGAAATGCTTAAATCTTTGAGCGAGCGTCAAGAGGAAGTACATTGGGAACAAGCTGTATGTGCCTTACTCTTAGGTCAAGCGAAAAAAGCTCACAATGCCATTGAGCAAAGTCAAGAAAAGGCAACAGTAGAGCTAATTAGACAGTATTCTCAAAGTTCGCCTGATTTATTACCAGGATTGTGCTTTTATGGCGAAAAATGGCTCTTACAAGAAGTATTATCTCAGTTTAGAGATTTAACACCTTGTCAAGTAACTCTAGAAGATTACTTTGCCGACAAAAAAGTACAAAGTTATCTAGAAAAACTATCTCCAGCCCATACCAAACCGCAGAATGCGCCTCATGTTAAGGTAAAAGAAAAGGTATCTAACTCGAAAAAAACTGCATTTGCCAACTGGTTTCCTTGGAACAAAACTGCAAGAAAACCTGCTGTTCAATACGCTCATGTTCAAGATACTACTTCTAATATTCAGCCCAATCCTCACCTTAAATCTCGTAGTTCTACTGCAACTTTAGAACCAACAACTAATCCTGTTCAGTCTCATCGTACATCAAGTAAGTCTCAAGCTTCTATCGGTCAAAAGACACAAGTTACTTTACCTAAAACCCAAATCAGAAGACAACCTTTAACCCCACCATCTTCCTTTAGGGGTGACAAAAAACTAATAAGAAGGGAAAAGCGGGTAAAACGTCGTAAAAAAACTTCTAGCAATTTAATTAAAGGTAGTTTGTTATCCTTGGGGTTAATGTTGGGATTAGGTGCTTTGGGATTTTTCTTTACTAATAATATTTTGCAACGAGCTTCAAAGTCAGCACAAAATTCTGCACCACCAGAAGAACAACCTAATCTTAGCATTGAAGAACCATTAGTTAGTCTGTCTCCAGGGGAAACTGAGTCAGGAGTTTCGGAAAAACCCAAGATTTTAGACGCAACAATAGCCAAAAATATAGTTGAAACTTGGCTGAGTAGTAAATCGGCAGCTTTCGGAAATCAGCACAATATTGACCAACTAAATAAGATTCTAGCTCCATCCCTGCTTTCCTTGTGGCGCGATCGCGCTATACACTACAAACGGAATAATATCTATCGTCAATATCAGCATACTGTAAAGATTCGTTCTGTCAACTTTACTGAAGATAAGCCAAATCAAGCAACTATAGAAGCAGAAGTAAAAGAAACAGCAAAGCACTATCAACAAGGAAAATTAAATTCTGCTCAATCCTATGATGATAATCTTCTAGTGCGCTACCAGTTAATACGTCAAGGAGAGTCTTGGCTAATAAATAAAAGCAAAGTTGTGAAAACTTTGTGACATAACCTACGCGGCTCCGGTTGCGGTAGCCGTGAGTGTTACTCTACAAAGATAAATGCAGTTATTAGAGGGGGGACAAGTCCCCCATCAGAAAATACACTACAAATAATTAGATATGGCATCTCCAGTAGTACCATCTAACCAGTTGCGATTACCGTGAATTACATCGTCAATATCCGCTAGATTAATTGCGGTTGCACCTTCGATGGCAATCACTGCATCGTTATAGTCTTGGTTAGAACTTCGTTCTAGACGAACATCCTCAAAACCAATAATTGAACCAGTAGCAGTAGAATTTATTTCCGCTATTTGTACTTTATCTTCTGGGTTAGCATCGTCCATAGAGAACAGAGGTTGTTTTCTGGTTGCCCAATCTGGTGCGACTAATGCATCTTCTAAAGTTGTTCCAGGAATAAATACTATGCCGAAGGTGTCTCCAGGAGTCATAGTATAAGTTTGTTTGCCGAGATAATTACCTTGGTTAAAATCTCCTTCCCATTGAAAAGATTCACTATATTTTGCTCCTTCGATATGGTCTTGCACGATAACATGACCATCATTGCTTTTACTCAAGGCGCGATTGATTGCTTCAGTAACAAAAGCATCTGAACCTGTCTCATAGATATCCATGCCATCTAAACTAAAGATACCTAGTTCCCCTTCATACCAACCACCATCATAGAGATAGTCAATGATAACTTCACCTGTTTCTCCGACTTGAAATATTCCTTGGTCAAAATAGGCGCGGTTAGCGTATTCAAGTAATTCTTGTCCTACAGTTGTTTCTCTCCAATCTCTTTCAGGGTTATATAAATCATCTATAGATGCAGTTGTCCCACTAGCACCTTTGACTTGAAAGACGAAATCATTGTAGTCGCGATCGCCTCCATATTTCACATCTTCAAAAGCATAAGTACCACTACTATCTACCCCAACTATTTGTCCTTGAGAAATACCTCCTGGGTTAGCTTCAGGGATAGAAAAGATTGGTGATTTGCCCCACTCGTAAATTTTACTAATGTCGCTAATTTCAGCAACAGTAGTATTTTGCACCAGCATAAAAGCAAACTGCTCTCCAGGGTTCATAGTGAAGGTACTAATTCCCTGATATTCTCCAGCGTTAAAGTCATTTTCCCAACTTAATTTTTCGCTAAAGCGTGCAGCATCATTACTGTCACTGCTTAAAACATAACCTAGGGAAGAATTACTTAAAGCACGATTAACTGCTTCAGAAATAAAGGCTTCAGAACCTGGTTCATAATTATTCATTCCTGAAAGGCTAAAAACTGCTAATTCTCCTTGAAACCAGCCCCCATCGTAGAGAAAATCAAAGGTCATTTCCCCTGTTTCGCCAACAGTAAATACTCCTTCATTAAAGGCATAACGGTCTGAATATTGTAATAAAGCTACACCATCAGAGGTATTGCGCCAATCTCTTTCGGGATTAACATTGTCATCCATTGTGACAGTATCACCATCCAAACCCCGAACCTGGAAGACAAAATCATTATAGTCGCGATCGCTGTACCCAGAATCAACCAAAACATCTTCAAATCCCAAAGTCCCATTATCATCTACCGCAGCTAATTGATCTTGATCTACCGAGAAAATAACATCTTTACCCCATTGGGAAATAACTGAAGGATTAGCATAAATTTCATCAAAGGTACTATTTTGACTCAACATAAAAGCTAGTTCGTCACCAGCCTCCATCTCAAAGGTTTTAACCCCTTGATAGTCTCCAGAGTTGAAATTATTTTCCCAACTAACATCAAAGTCGAAAAGAGGAGCATCTTCTGTATCACTAGTCAGAATTCTTCCTTGAGTAGAGTTACTTAGAGCGCGGTTAGCTGCTTCTTTGAGGAATTCAAGAGAACCATATTCATATACTTCCATTCCTTTGAGACTAAAGACAGCTAGTTCTCCTTGAAACCAACCTCCATCATAGAGATATTCGTATTGAACTTGACCTGTAACATTAACTTCAAAAGTACCAGTTTCAAACTGAGGACGATTCGCGTATTCAATGATTTCTTGTCCGAGTTCTGTAGGCAACCAATTATGATTAACATACATATAGTCTTCTGCTAAAACTGCTGTGGTAGTAGCACCTTGAACTTGTAAGACTAAATCATTAAAGTCTCTGTCTCCTTCTGTAAAATCAACATCTTCCCAACCAAAAGTATCGCCATTGCCAGTAATATCAGCTATCTGAGGACTAATTTCTCCTGTGGTTTCATCAATTGAACCAAAGGAAAAGAATACTTCTGTGTCTAAAGGATTGGTAGCTAGTTCCCTAACTGTACCATCGCCCACCAGCATCATGGCGAAGCTAGTACCAGATTGCATCTCAAAGGTTTGAATCCCTTGATAAAGTCCTCCGTTATAGTCTCCTTCCCAATCTATTTCATTTTTAAGGTCACTAAATCTAGCGCGATCGCTTTCATCTTGAATTACAACATACCCTTGAGAGGAATTGCTTAAAGCTCGGTTTGCTGCTTCTTGAATAAACTCTGCTGAACCCACCTCCAAATTTTCCATCCCTTCCAGGCTGAAGATGGCTACTTCTCCTCGATTACCACCGCCATCATAAATAAAATCAACACTAACTTTACCTGCAGAGTTAACAGTAAAAATTCCTTGATTAAAATTATCTATTGTAGTCATGATTGCTTGTTAAAACTAAATATAGATTTGATATTTTTAGTATCAATGACTACTATTTGCGATCATGGTTGCTTTTTTGTTTGATTTAAAAAACTTTTGTATAAGTTCCGAGCAAACTCAACAGAAAAAAAACAACCTTAAATTGATGAAGGTTGCTTGAACACACAATACACAAAAGATGTCTGTTATTTATGCTTTATGGTGAGGCTTTTATAGGCTATCCAAACAAATAATAACAATGCGAAGAAAAACCATTTTTTATTACGAGAGAGCATTTTTTCTGTGCCATCATCTAGCAACTCGGTTTTTTTTCTCGCTTCTTTAATTTTTTCATCTAACGGGACAAAAATATTAGCTGTTCTTGGCTGTTCCTGTCTAACTAGGATGATATCTGTAGCAGAGTCTTGAGCTATATTTGTCACCAACTTTTGGGGATTAATTCCAAAGGATAGGTACATAGCAACTCCACAGATACTTACTAAACGCAAACCATAATTGAAATTCATCTTTTCTCTCGGCTGGAGACCTCCAATTCAATACTATTCGGTTAACTTCCGTTAAGTGTTAAGACAAGCAAGGGGAGCCAGGGGAAGCAGGCTACCGTGTACACACAACTCTTTATTGAATTTATCTGTTTGATTTTGAGTTGAATATTGCCCCCTAAATCCCCCAACTTTGGGGGACTTTGAACTCTTTTCCCCCCAGAATTGAGCGTGAGGGACGGCGAGGTTTCCTCGCCATGTGGCTACTACTGTCAGTTTTGTATATCTATCGAGGTCAAGGAAGATATGCAGCCAACAGGCAAAGCTATCGGCTTAGATATGGGACTTAAATACTTCTATGCAGACAGTTTTGGTCATATAGAAGAAAACCCCAGATTCTATCGTAAGAGCGAAAAACGTCTTAATCGTTTGGGAAGGAGGCTATCTCGCAAGTACTGTAATCCTAATAAAGCGCGACAACGCGGTCTTGGGGAGGGGCTGTCCTGCGAGGTTGCCTCGCAGGTTCATACGCCCCGTGGTTTCCCCCATGAGCGATTGTCGCAAGACGGAGTAAAGGGAAAGCAGATGACTAAAAATCCCAAACAACGACAGTCTAACAATTACCACAAAACTAGAGTAGCTAGGGCTAAACAACATTTAAGAGTAAGTAGACAGCGTAAAGACCATGCCGTGAAGTTGGCAAGGTGCGTATGTGCTTCTAACGATTGCATCGCCTATGAAGACTTAAATGTCAGAAATCTAGTTCGTAATCGTAGATTGTCGAAGTCTATATCTGATGCTGGATGGACGCAGTTCCGCAAATGGATCGAATATTTTGGCTGGAAGTTCGGCAAGATAACTATTGCTGTTCCACCACACTACACTTCGCAAGATTGTCCTACTTGTGGAACGAGAATCAAAAAGTCGCTATCGACCCGCACTCACGCTTGTAAGTGCGGATACATCGAAGATAGAGATATTGCAGCCAGCATCAACATTTTAAAAAAAGGACTAAATACGACGGGGCACGTCGGAATCTACGCTTGGGGAGAGACTCCCTCTTGGGCGGTTGGGGCGGGAAAGGGGGGATTTTAAGTTGTCTTTTGGCAGCGAACCCAGTTAATGTCTGGATATTTCCCCCCTTCCCCCCCTGCCGTCTAACGGAGACTCGATGAACCAAGAATCCCTCGTTAAATTTTAGAGTAAACCGTCCAGGTTTACGAAAAAATTAACGACTGGAGTGTCAATCTGTTCTTAGTCTAGTAGAACAATCCACTCTGGCTTAAGACAAAAGATCAATACTTAAACCGCATCTACTTTGAAACCAGTAGTTTTAGATCCCCCTAAATCCCCCTTATTGAAGGGGGACTTAAATTCTCCCCCCTTTGTAAGGGGGGTTGGAGGGGATCATAATTGTTACTCAAAAACTCCAGTTTTCTAGTTGGACAGGGTTTAATTGAGACATATGAACTACATTTTGATGTGCGGAAGGTGGGTTCGAGAATTGCTATAAATTGTTGTGCTAGCTCTTTACCTCGTTACAATGGGATACTGCACACAACTTCAAGATGAATTGATAACAAGAGGTGTTTTGTGACAGTTAGAGTTAGGATCGCTCCTTCCCCCACAGGAAATTTACATATTGGTACAGCGAGAACTGCTGTATTTAATTGGTTATACGCTCGGCATTATAACGGTAAGTTTATTTTACGCATTGAAGACACCGATGAAGCGCGATCGCGTCCTGAATATACGGAAAATATTACATCAGGTCTAACTTGGTTGGGTTTAACTTGGGATGAGGGACCATTTTTCCAAACTCAACGTTTAGATAGATATCAACAAGCAATTCAAACTCTTTTAGATCGAGGTTTAGCCTACCCTTGTTATTGTACCCCCGAAGAACTAGATCAGATGCGGGAGGAACAAAAAGCCAAAGGGTTAGCACCTCGTTATGATAATCGTCATCGTAATTTAACGGCTGAAGCTAAAGCTGCTTTGGAAGCAGAGGGACGTAAACCTGTAATTCGGTTTAAAATTGACGACGATCGCTCTGTTGTGTGGCAAGATGCTGTGAGAGGTCAGGTAGTATGGCAAGGTAGCGATCTTGGAGGGGATATGGTGATCGCTCGTGCTGGAGATACTTCCGCTTTTGGTCAACCTCTCTATAACTTAGCGGTAGTGGTAGATGATATTGATATGGACATTACCCATGTAATTCGTGGGGAAGACCATATTGCTAATACGGCAAAGCAAATCTTACTCTACGAAGCTTTAGGGGCAAAAGTGCCAGTATTTGCCCATACTCCCCTGATTTTAAATCAAGAAGGACGCAAACTCTCGAAACGGGATGGAGTAACTTCCATTGACGATTTTCGGAAACTGGGTTTCTTACCTGAAGCTCTAGCTAATTATATGACTCTTTTAGGTTGGACTCCTCCAGACTCTACAGAGGAAATTTTTACCCTCGCAGAAGCAGCAGAGAAGTTTGATCTGGATCGGGTAAATAAAGCTGGTGCAAAATTCGACTGGGCAAAACTAGACTGGATTAATAGTCAGTATCTTCATAAGATGGCTGCTCAAGATTTAGTAGAGTTACTTGTACCCTATTGGGAAGAAGCAGGATATGAGGTAAATTTAGACAGCGATCGCTATTGGTGGGAAAGTCTTACTGCTATGGTAGCTCCTAGCCTAACTCGTTTAGCAGATGTAGTAAAAGAAACTCGCTTACTGGTGGCTGAATCTGTAGAATACACTCCAGAAGCAGTAGAATTTATGCAGCAGGAAGGAGTAAAAGCGGTTATTGAGCAGGTTATAGGTGCAATCTCTGAAGCTGCATCCCTAGAAGAAGCTGAGGGGAAAGCTATTATCAAAGATGTAACTAAAAGTCTTAAGGTGAAAAAAGGCTTAGTAATGCGATCGCTCCGTGCTGGGTTAACAGGAGAAATGCACGGCCCCGATTTAATTCAATCTTGGTTACTATTACATCAGAAAGGATGGGACAAAGGACGTTTAGAGAAAGCATTAAGTCTTATTTAGTAGACAAAACTTTGGCTGTCGGCGGTTGAAACCACTGCTATACAAACAAAATCCGCCTACGCGGATTTTTACTATCCTTAATCTGTTAGTCTGCGTAGGCAGACTTCGTTTATGTGACGCGTGACTTGTAGTCGCCAGCCTCATACTTGGCAATGATACAGCTTATACTTATAACCCGTAACTCTCCCTTTATATTGATCATCTTCTAAACAGTTTTGTTCTGATAGTCCGGATGCAGAGAAATTCACTAACCATAGTTGAAAAGGACGAGATAAACTAGAGATTGTTTCTTG
>JASJEK010000017.1 GCA_030064915.1 Xenococcaceae cyanobacterium MO_234.B1 | reverse complement strand
CTACAAACGTTTGGATCGTTTGCGTCCAGAATATGGTTATGCTGTTGCTGCTAGCAATTTTAGTAGCGATCAATCTTTATCGGAAGATGGTATCTGGAAAGTTGATTTAGAGTCAGAAACAGGGGAATTAATTATTAGTCTAGAAACTTTAATTGCCCATCAACCTCGTCCTGAGATGACAAATGCTGACCATAAGGTCAATCATATAATGTACTCTCCCCAAGGAACACGGTTTGTTTTCATGCATCGTTGGATTGGCAACCAAGGCAAATTTTCTCGATTATATGTTGCCGATGCTGATGGCAGTAATCTCAGACTTCTACTCGACGATCGCATGGTATCTCATTATAGTTGGCGCGACGAAGAACATTTATTAGCTTGGGCGAGGACTAAAGAAAAGGGCGATCGCTATTATTTGATTAATATTATTATAGGAAACAAAGAGGTTGTCGGGGAAGGAATTTTAGATATTTATGGTGATGGACATCCTTCTTTTTCCCCCAATAAACGTTGGATATTAACTGATACCTATCCTGATAAATCCAGAAAACAACATCTACTACTTTATGAGGTGGCAACAGAAAAACTGGTGGAAGTAGGTAGCTTTTTCGCACCTCTAAAATTTAGCAATGCCAAACGCTGCGATCTCCATCCTCGGTGGATTCCCGACGGTAATGCTATTTCGATCGATTCTACTTATGAAGGTCAGCGTGGGACTTATATTTTAGATATTAGCGCGATTGTGAATAGTTAATAGTTATCAATTGGGATTGGCGCGACCCCCTTTTTCAGCTCTTTAATTATTTTCTAGGCAAAGACTTAAAATAGAAAAGGAAACTAATTTGTAAACTACCCCACGCCTAGAAGGGTGGGGGCTTTTGGTAGCCCTTCAGTTATCGAGCAAGCCAACAACTGAGAACCTCTGGGCTGGTTTACACTCAGCCCAACCAAAGCAATCATTTTAGAGCCGTTTTCGTCTGCGTCGCCAATCCAGCCACATCGACTATTAGTACACTTAAAAGATTTGTTACTTCTTAACCCAATGTGCAAACAGCAATGGCACGTTTTTGAAGTATAAGCTGGATTAACAGGAATAACTTCAACTCCTTCTTTGATTCCTTTGTACTCAATAAAAGTTCTTAATTGATAGAAAGCCCAAGAATTAGAGCGTCTGCGCTCGGTTTTATTTCTTGGTTTTTGGTTAGTTCTCTCGCGAATACCTGTTAAATCTTCAATACTGACAAAGGATTGACTTGTCTTGGCTTCAGCAATGATTGCTTTGGATATATTATGGTTGAGCCATGTTTGATATCTTCTCTCGCGACCCGATAACCGTTTCAATATCTGTCTAGCTCTACGTCTAGTAGACCTTGTGCCTTGGGATGCTTTTCTTTGTAGAGAAGCTCTTACACGACTATATTTGTCTCTAGTTTCTTGAATCTCCTTTCCCGACCATGATTTATTGGTGCTAGTTACAGCTATATCTCGTCTGCCGAAATCTACTCCGATTACGTTATTTGTATTTTGAGTTTTTGGAGCTTCAGATTTTAACTGTATGTGGACATACCAATAACCATCACGATGTAAACATACTTGAGCAGAGGTTGGTTTTTGCCCTTTGAGTTGGCCTCGATGATAGTTACTAGCTCTAATTGGTGCAGTTAGTCTTTTACCAGTAGTGCTGATGCTAACAGTCCAATTTTCTTCAATAAAGCGAAAAGTTCTAGCATCACAATCAAAGCTAGTGGGCTTGATATATTTAACCTTTTCCCCTTTCTGCTTGGCTGTTAGACGATTAGCTGCTACTCTGGCACAAGCTCTAACTACATGATTAGCTGTTAATCCAAACTGGTCTTTTACGTCTTTGTAGCAAACAGCTTGAATCGAGTTTCTATTGGTTAGCTTTGAATTTACATTTTGATTGATCCAGTTACAAGCTGAGGCAAAAGCATTAGCCGTATCAACCAACAATTGATGCTGATTAATATAGACTTGAAGCTTTACAACTAAGCTCAGAACTTGTTTCATACACAATTAAAACTCACTACAATGATTATACAATAAATAAGGAGGTCGCTATCGCTCCGTTTTATTTATTTATTGGCGCGACATTCCTCCCTACATCTGAAGCTGAGGGCTTCCCGTCGCGCATTTTCAATGACAAAGCACCCTAGTTTCCCCGATTAATTAAAATACTTGATTTAATTATAGCAATGACCACTACGTCAAACACAGGTATTCAACAGCTTAAAGAACTTATTAAAGATAGTTTTAATCAGTTAGATAGAAAAATTGATAATTTAACGAATAAGGTTGATGATTTGACTAACAAGGTCAACACAATCGATAAAAGATTAGCTGTAGTAGAAAGTAAAGTTGATTCTACAGAGAAGCGATTAAACACTTTGGAAGGGAAATTACCCGATATCAGTGAAAAATTCGGTGAGTTGAAGAATTGGAGGCAAATTGCATTTATTATTATCGCTGCGGTGGTTGGTTGGTTTGCTAGAAGTGGCAAAATGTGAGCAAAAAGGCGACCGCAATATTTCAGTTATCAGTTTTCAATTAGTGGGATTAGTGCGATCGCTATTATTAAATTACTAATAACTTTTCCCAATCAATGCTAAATGAAATGACAACTCCAATTACAGTTTTAATGAGTGTCTATAATGGTATGCCCTATATTAAAGATGCCATTGATAGCATATTGCAACAGACTTTTACTGACTTTAGATTTTTAATCTTCGATGACGCATCCACTGATGGTACTAGCCAAGTATTAGCCCAATATGCTCTTCAAGACAAACGAATTCAAATTGTAACTAACGATCGCAACTATGGCTTAGGGGCTAATTTAGCCAGAGGAGTTGAAATGGCTCAAACACCCTGGATAGCCAGAATGGATGCAGATGATATTGCTTTCCCTAACCGTCTGGAACTACAGTTAAACTATGTTCTTAGCCATCCTCATGTCAGTGTTTTAGGAGGATATGCGATCGATATTGACAGCCAAGGTCAAATTGTCAGCGAAAGAAAAGTCCCCACTTCCCATCAACAAATCAAAAAACTGGTGTGGACAAATCCTTTTATTCATGGAACTGTACTTTTACATCGAGAATCTATGCTGAAAGTAGGCTCTTATTCAAGTAAGCTGGCTAAACGTCAAGATTACGAACTCTGGTTTCGTTGTGCCAAAGCCGAGCTTCAGTTTGCCAATTTACCAACACCCTTAATTTACTATCGATTTACGGATAATACTTTGCAAAGGAACAATTGGAAAGTAGCTTTAACTCATGTTGCCATTGGTTGGCGGGGTTGTCGGATGATTAAAGCCTCTCCTGTTGCCTATCTTGCAGTTACTAAGCAATTAGTTATTGGTTTATTGCCATCTCCCCTAAGATATTTTGCTTACCATTGGCTCAAAAAATTCGATCCTAGAACCCAAAATCCATCCTGAGTAGACTTGATTAGTTTTTGGCTCGACAATTACTACTTCGTGAATATTACATTACAACAAAGCAACAGCAAAGCGATCGCCAAAATAAGGAACCCCTCAAAAGCTAGAATTAGCGGGGATTTTGAAAATTGGTAACATTTTATAAACTCCTTCCCACACTTCTTTGTTGCACGACCGTCTCACATAACATCATAACTAAGAGTTAATCTTCTCTTAAAAGGACTATTGTTAATTAAATCATCTCTACTAGTAAAAATAGCCCTAATTAAAGATTTATTAAAGCCAATTTTTTTACAGAATTCGTTATATGTTTCATTCTTCCAATCGAAATCTGATTTCCATACTATTTCAGGAGATATATATCTCATAACAGCTTCTGTTATTACAGAACCATAATTCTCCTCTTCAGATTCATAACTTATATCTTTTTTTCTTGCTAACAAAGTAATACCATGTTCTTTACAATTATTAGATAACCAATCGATCATGCTATTATATTCATTAGTATGTTCATCTAGAGTGAAATTACGATAACCAGTTTGTCCAAACTCCAGTATTGGACGTACTTGGAGAGTACTGATGTTGTAATTGCCGTACACTTTAAAGAAATCATAAATCTCATCAAGATTATCTGGGTTGACAGTATAGTTTAATCTCAATTTTGGCTTTAATGAACCCAGTTCTGACTTGATTATATTAAGATTATTTAAGACCTTATGAAATTTTTCATAAACAGAATTTGTCATTAGATTTTCATAAGTGGTTTTTCTGACGCCATGTACAGAAAGTATGAGTTCGTCCAATCCGTAACTTACTAATTGCTTAATATGTTCTTCAGTAATAAATTTAGCGATCGCCAAAATTAATGACAATCGCCTGATCTTTACTTTAACTACCTACAGTAGACAATGGCTTCTTAGTCTCTTTCTTTTGAACCCAAAGAGAAGTACAAGGTATTTTACTCTTATCGCAACGATGAGCATATTTTTCCGCAACGTCTGTGACTTCTTGTAATAATCCTTGACTGAGAGTAGTGGGTTTTAATCCTAAATCTAAAAGGCGTTCGTTCTTCACGAAAAGTTCGTTTTCTGGTGCTTCATTCCGAGGATTATCGAGATAGGCAATTTCGACTCCTGTCATTTCTGAAACCATTTTAGCTAAATCCCTGACACGATGAGTTTCTGTCATCTGGTTGAGAATCCGCACGCGATCGCCTTTGGCTGGGGGAGTTTCTATTGCTAGTTGAATGCAACGGACTGTATCTTTAATATGAATAAAGGCACGAGTTTGTCCTCCTTTACCGTGTACTGTTAGAGGATATTTAATAGCTGCTTGCATCAGAAAACGATTAAGAACTGTACCGTAATCCCCATCGTAATCAAAACGGTTAATTAAGCGTTCGTCCAAAAGAGTTTCGGGAGTATTGGTTCCCCAGACAATGCCTTGGTGTAAATCCGTAACTCTAACCCCATCATTCTTGTTGTAGTAGAAAAAGAACAACTGGTCTTGAGTTTTGGTCATATGATAGATACTACCAGGGTTTGCAGGGTAGAGAATTTCTTGCTGAATGCGCTTCCCTGAGTCGGTAACAACTTCCACATCGAGATAACCCTCGGGAATTTTCATTCCTGCCGTACCGTAACCATAGACTCCCATAGTACCTAAGTGTACTAGGTGAATATCTAAACCAGATTCCACAATAGCGCAGAGAGTATTGTGGGTAGCATTAAGATTGTTATTGACGGTATAACGCTTGTGTTTAGGTGATTTCATCGAATAGGGTGCTGCCCGTTGTTCGGCAAAGTGAACCATCGCATTGGGTTTTTCGGCTAGCAACAAAGCAATCAAGCGATCGTATTCTTGAGCGATATCGATGTTGTAGAATTTAATTTCTTTACCAGTAATAGCTTTCCAATTACTCAATCTTTGCCCAATAGGAACGATAGGGGTCAGAGAACTTACTTCCAACTCGTTATCAATGTTGCGACGAGAGAGATTATCTACAATAATAATGTCGTGTCCAATGTTGGACAAATGTAAAGCGGTAGGCCAGCCACAAAAGCCGTCTCCTCCCAGGATAATAACTTTCATATTTTTACCCCTAGTTATATTTAGACTTATACGATTCTACAAGTTATTGAGTTCAGTACAATTGATAAACCCTCGCATCTTACCAGGATTTAATAGACCATAAGGATCGATTTGCTGTTTAAAAGCTACTTTTTCTGGGTCTATTTGTTTATCTCCTCCATCCTCGATAGTATAGACATGAGGATTAGCAATAAATGCCCCATTCTCTTCGTGATAAGAGATAATTTCTTGTAGCCTTTCTGGTGTGGTAAAACGAACTAACTGTAACCCTGCTGGTACAGCTTTTCCTCCAGCTTTCAAAAACTCTAAATGAATAGTTACTTCATCCCCAAAATATTTATACATCTGCTCAACTCTTCCGAGAGTGAAATAGAAAGTTTGTAGATAAGTAAGATTTGGATCGATGCTGCGAGCATGGAGAGTTGTATGATTCCAGGTAAACTCTAACAGACTTGTCCCCTTACTGGCTTCTTTTGCAGTTTTACTATAGGTAATCTCTCCGCCATATTCTCTGACTAAATCTTGCAAGGGTGCGAAACAATATTCCGAAACCATTAATAGGGCGCAACTTTTCTGTGATGGTAAATAAGGTTGTAGAGAAATGAAATATCTGGGGATCGGGTAAGAGTGAATACTAACTAACTTTTTCACAATACCATCACTATCGCTGAGTGCCTGACCGAATTTTGCTGCTGTCATAAACTCATCGAAAACAACAATAACTTCTTGCCAAGGATAAGCTGGTGCAAGGGGTATTTCTAGTTCGGTAAGAATTCCCGTTGTGCCGTAACTGTGAATGACTTTTTGAACCTCATCCCCAGATAATTCCATAACTTGGGGTTGGTCTTCCATTGTCACCAGCCGTACTCTTCTTAAATTCCCCCGATCCTTAATTTGTCCGTAGGTAATAGAACCCATCCCCACACTTCCACCGCCGATAAAGCCTCCAATAGTAGCTGTGCGATAGGTAGAAGGAGCCATCCGCAATTCCCACCCTATTTCCCTCGCTTTTTTGTCAAACGCTGCCATTTTGACTCCAGGTTCGACACAAGCAATTCCTGGTTGCAAAGATTTAATCTGATTCATCTGGGTCAGATCGAGAATTACGCCTCCTTCTAGAGGAATACATTGACCATAATTCCCTGTACCTGCGCCTCTTACTGTTAAGGGAATACGCTGTTTGACACAGGTTTGAGCAACTCGGAGTACTTCTGCTTCCGTTGTGGGGCGAACTACTAAATCACCTCGTTTATCTTGTAATTGTTTTTGAAGGATAGGACTAAAATGATAGTAGTCTAGAGAAAGTTTGGCAATTTGCTGAGGATCGGTGATAATGTCGATTCCTGCTAAAGCTTCTGCGATCGCATTCATAAGAAGGTAATTTCAAGTAAAAACTATTGCTAAAAAGTAATCACACTCCGAATTGATTTTCCTTGGTGCATCAAATCAAAAGCATCATTAATTTGGTCAATCCCCATAGTATGAGTCACCAGACTATCAATATCAATCTTTCCTTCCATATACCAATCCACAATTTTAGGTACATCAGTGCGTCCTTTTGCACCACCAAAAGCTGTACCTTTCCATACTCTACCTGTAACCAATTGAAAAGGACGAGTGCTAATTTCTTCTCCAGCACCAGCAACCCCAACAATAGTGGATACACCCCAACCTTTATGACAACATTCTAAAGCCTGACGCATGACCTGAACATTGCCAATACATTCAAAACTATAGTCTGCACCACCATCAGTTAAGTCTACTAAATAAGCCACCAAATCCCCATCTATTTCTTTGGGATTAACAAAGTGTGTCATGCCATAATGTTCTGCTAAGGCTCGTTTACTGGGATTAATATCCACTCCTACAATCTTACTCGCCCCCACCATTTTTGCTCCCTGGATGACGTTTAAACCGATACCCCCTAAGCCAAAAACTACTACATTCGCTCCTGGTTCAACTTTTGCTGTATGAACTACTGCCCCTAAACCAGTAGTAACCCCGCAACCGATTAAGCATACCTTATCAAAGGGTGCATCTTCCCGAATTTTGGCAACGGATATTTCTGGTAATACAGTGTAATTAGCAAAGGTAGATGTTCCCATATAGTGATACAGTGACTTGCTATCCAAAGAGAAACGACTTGTACCATTAGGCATTACTCCTTTACCCTGTGTCTCTCGAATTGCCTGACACAAATTAGTTTTGAAACTCAGACAATAAGGACACTGACGGCATTCTGGAATATAAAGGGGTATTACATGATCCCCTGGTTTAACACTTTTTACTCCTTCTCCCACCTCAACAACGACTCCTGCTCCTTCATGTCCTAAAATTGTCGGAAATAACCCTTCAGGGTCAGCACCAGAAAGAGTATAAGCATCAGTATGACAAACTCCTGTAGCCTTGATTTCTACTAACACTTCCCCTGGTTGAGGAGGAGCTAACTCTACAGTTTCCATACTAAGAGGCTTATTTGCTGCAAAGGCTACTGCTGCTTTGACTTTCATGTTCACTCTCCTTTTTTGCTGTTAGGAATCATTCCACGACAGGTAAAATTTTATCTCTCTTGACCCACTCCGCTGTGCCACAATTTTTTGCTTTTACCTGAGCCGTTAATTTTTCTTCTCCTGTCAACATTATTGTGGGAATTGCTTGTAATCAGGAAATTTTCTTAACTTGTCGACACAAAGTGTAACCATTCATCCTGTTGAAAAAAAAAGTTTAGTTAGCTTGTTTTGAAGGAACTTATTTTAGGAAGCTAAAGTCTCTGAACTCAATTGACAGCCCCTAATGAATCACGGACAAGATTTATCGGTATGTATAGCAGTGTGCAAACAAGTTAAGTACAGTTTAAGTACAGTTATAAATCCCAATCCTAATGAACAAACAAACTAAGTGTACTTAATAAACCTTAACACCGCTATAGTTTCGATACATTTTCTTCATCAAAGATTTATTGCATGAGTGGTAATGGTTTTGTACTATATTTTTAGCTCACCCACGGGGCTGAAGCTCGTGGGCATTAGCCATGATTCTTTGGTGAAGAAAAAGTTATGTCTGTTACTTAGGTAAATTATTGAATTTACCCTTGACAAATCCGTCAATTTACCCTTGAATCGTATAGTTCTTATTTTTACCCATGGTTAATAAGTATATGAAGCTGAGAAATAAACTCAAACTCCTAGCAATATCGACAACTATTGCTGTTACCACTTTTGGTCTTTCGGGGGTTAAAGCCGTTGAAATCGAGGAAGAGAAAAAAGCCGTTGAAATCCAGGAAGAGAAAAAAGCCTTTGAAATCGGGGAAGAGAAAATAGATCAAAGTCAAGTTGTTGCTGTTGCCATACCTGGTAGGTTTTTTAACTTAGTTGTTATCGAGCAAATTCCTGAGAAGGAGGCTTGTTGGAACGAAATTGGTTCCCAACCTACCATTATTGACCCCTTATGGACAACTTTCGACTTTACAGGTATTTGTCGTCGTGCTACAGATAGTAATGGCTATTCTGTCCGTCTAGATGGACAAGATACTAGTCAAGACTATAGTTTAGATGTAGTAGAAAAAGATGAAGAAATACAATTAATCGCTGTAAGTCGTCGAGATCGTTCACGAACTGTTATCGGGAAAACTTTTGGGAAAGCAGAAGGAAAGTTTCTCAAAATTTATCTCAATCCAGGTTGGAAATTTACCAAAAAAACAGTTGATGAGCAAGTATTAGGTCACTTTTTCTTGAGTGGTGATAGTTCTGAAATTGCAGCAGCAGGAGATAATCCTTCGGCACCACCTCCTCCTGTAGTATATCCAGACAGCAATTCTCATTTTGAAACCGTAACGGAAGAAAATCCAGAGTGAAAGAGAAGAATTAGGGATTTATTCGCGACGGCTCATCGCGAATAAAGGGAATAATAGGGGAGAAAGTTCGCTCTCAGTAAGGAGAGAAATGCCATCTTCCCTGACCATCTCAGAAATTAGCTATGACAAAGCGGAGTCATATGCGGAACACCCACGTATTACTCTGTAGAGCTATTCGAGTGTGAGTTGGTTCAACGAGAAGAAATTTAGCTAGAATTAACCATCAGTAATCAGTTATCAGTTTAATTTTTAAAACTTGATTGATTACTGGTTACTTTTTACTGGCAAAGACTATTATTCAGAAGGAGATTGTTGTTCTGCCAACCTAGTTTCGATGTCGTTCAAGATTGCAGCTAGTTCGGTACGTTCTGGTTGCAATTTAACTAATTTAGTTAGAGGGGCAACTGCTCCTTCTAAATCTCCCATTTCTATTTTTATTCGGACTAAATTAGTCAAAATAGTAGTATTTTCTGGTTCTTTTTGTAATAACTTCTCATAGCCAATAGCTTGAGCTTCTAATCTAGCTGTTAAGTTATCTCTACTATTAACTTCTGGAACTTCCGTAGGAACGGTAGAATCTGTGATGGGAGTAGAAGGTTGTCGTCGCCAAAAACTACCCACTATCATAAATACCGTAGAACCAACAAATGCTGTGCCAAATAATAAAACTAAGAAACGCTGTAGAGCTTTTTTACTCACTTTCTAACCCCAATACTTAAAAAGTTGCAATTATCCAAGTTTAGAAGATTCCCCAAAAAGATTAAACCCAAGTAGCGATCGCCATATGATTAACTAATCTACAGTAATCTCTTAGGATTTGGCGCTCTCACACCAGATCCGCTACGTGGCACGCCTGAGGTTTTGTAATTAATTATATAGCCTGGCTACTGAGTAGCATTTATTTGAGTAGCATTTATTTGAGTAGCATTTATTTGTTGAAATAGTTGGGCAGTTTCAGGATCATAAATCCGCATATAATTCCAGTAGTTTTCAAACACAGATACTACATAGCCTTTAGTTTCCCGAAAAGGAATTTTCTCAACAAATTCATCAAAGTCTTTTAGACCATAACGGGATACCCATTTTGCTACATTACCTGGACCAGCATTATAACTAGCTACAGCTAGCATGGAATTATTATTGTATGTTTTGTGCGTGAAATCTAGATAATAAGTTCCAATATTAATATTATCTTCAGGATTAGTTAAAGAATAATTAGCTAGCCCAATATTTTTGGCAGCCTCTTTTCCTGTAGCTGGCATCACTTGCATTAATCCTAATGCACCAGCAAAGGAGCGAATTTCTTTTTCAAAACGAGATTCTTGACGAATCAAAGATGTTACCAATAGAGGATTTAATTGACGGTATTTTGCCCATTTAAAAATACTATCTTCATAAGGAATCGGGAATAGAGACTGCCAGTATTGAGGAGTTTGTCTTAATGCTTCCCATTGTTGCCTCTCTTCGGGACTGGTTCTTTGTTCGAGATACCAAATTTTATTAATACCTGGTAAATTTTGTCCTCGATAAAGCTGCATCAGGGCATAAGTAAATTCTTCATTGACTGTTAGCTGTTTCTTGTTAGCTATTTCGACTTGAAATTGTCCCCAAGCTTCTGCTTCTAAACCCAGTTGATAGAGTTCTTTAAATACTTGTGAACCTGCTGGAGGAATAAACTTAGTTTTAGAGATTACTTGGGGTTGAATGTGGCGCACATTAGTAAAATCCCCTACATCCCAACCGAGAGCAACTGCAGAACGCCAGGCATAATAGGAATGGGGAAAACGCCCTAAAGTAACTTGAAAAGCTTTAGTTGCATCTTCCTTTCGTCCGAGTTTTTGCGCCCATTTACCAATCCAGAAACTAGCTTTAGGGGCAAAAGAGTGATTAGGGTTATTAAAAACTATGGGCTGTGCCCATTGCTGAGCTGCTACTAAGTTTCCTTTTTTGGCTTCTTGTCTAGCCATACTCCAACGATATTCCGCTGCTGCATCGGAATGCTTGTATTGCGTGAGGAGGATTTCTCTAGCTTGGGTAGCAGAAGCAGGGCTTCTAAAGGCTTGAAGAATACGGGCTTTTTCCCTTAGGGCTGCGCCCGCTTCTTGGGGATAATTAGCAATGACTCGATCTAGGTAAATTAAAGCCTGTTTTTTGTTAACAATAGTAGCTAAACGCCTTAATCCTAGACCTGTCTCTTCGGCATCAGGATACTGCTGGAGTAGCTGTAAATAGAATTTTCGGGCGGTTTGTTGGCTATTCCCAAGATGATAACCTCGACCAGCCCGATATAGGTTGCGAGGGTTGCGGGGTGCTTTGGCGTAGGCTCTTCCTGCTTTGCCATAGTCCCATTTTGCCCAATAGCTCTCGGCGATCGCTTCCCAATCTTCAGGAGTTAGTAGGTGGCTGTATTCGGCTACAAGGCGATCTCGTATCTGAGTCACGCCTGGTTCATCGGGAGTATATTTAACCAGAAGATTCATTAATCGAGGCTGGTTAGGATTTTTGGATAATGATTTCCGAATTAGTTGATGAGTACGGGGATGATGGGGAAATTGCTCAATTGCTTGCTCCCAGTATGTAGGATTAGTTTTTCCGAGTAAATATAGGGCTTCTGCTGCTGCTGGAGAGTAGGGATAATTAGCTATTAGTTGCTTCCAAGTTTGTTCTGCTTTAGCGGTTTCTTGAGTTAGTTGGTAGGCTTGTCCTTGTTTGAGTAGGATATAAGGACCGAGGAGAGGGTACGTTTTTTCCAGGTTTTTTAACTCTTCAAGAGCCTGTTCCCCTTGATTTTGTCTAATTAGATTGGATGCTAAAACGAAGATAGCTCGATTTTCTTCTTGAGAGCGTTCAACCTCAAGAGCTACAGAAGAAGCTGAAAAAGTCGACTTTTGAGAAAACCATTGAACGATATCTTGAGTTATTTGAGATTTTACTATGTAATTCCCAGAAGCGATCGCGAGAGTAGGGATTAATCCCACACCAAGGACTAGGTAAGTTTTACTATTTAACAGTTTCCGCATCACAATTGACTGACTCAGACTGAGAGATTACACTGATTATTGAGATTACACTGATTATTCCCCAATTTGACTTTTTTTCACATTTTGTAAAGATTTTGTAAAGATTTTGTACTAAGTATAGGAGCTGGCAAAGAAAAGATCAGTCGCTTTTGTAACAATCCCAATTAATATTAGTTAACAATAACTTCACTCCACGTACTCATAATAAAAATAATTACAGCTAAAGCAGCTAATAAAGCCTGAATAATATTGCCCACAATTGAACCAATAACCACTCCCACACTTACTTTTAAAGCTTGTTGCAATCTCGCCTCACCCTCTAAATTACTGCGATAGAGATACTCTCCTAAAAATGCTCCCAAAATTGCCCCAAATAAAAAGCCCAATAAAGGTCCACCAAGGGGTAAAGCAGGTATTAAACCGACAAAACCTAACACCATACCTGCGATCGCGCCGTATTGACTCCATTTACTAGCACCTACTTGTTTCACTCCCAAATAGATTGCTAGATATTCAACTCCTACACTGAGAATTAAAACAATAACAATAAAGATTAAAGGTAAACCAATACCCGAAAATTTTGTGGCAATGCTCCAGATTAAAATTGCTGTGAGAATGATGCTACTACCTGGTAATCCGGGAATAATTGCACAAATAACCCCGATAATCATCAGGGCAATGACAATCCAGTATAAAGTGATGATGTCCATGACATTCTCGTAGCCCTTATGGCGTGGGAGTTTCTAAACAACACTAACATTGTATCTACCACACACTTGTATTCTAGAGATGTCTATTAGGCAAAATCGAAAATGATAATCATAATTTTATTTTTACAGATAGGGCGTATGACATACGCCCCTACAAAATATATACTCAATGCCTTGTCAAAGCTAAATGGTATTAACTTTCATCATCAATTTCTTTAAGAATAGCTGCTGTTTTTTCACACAAAATATCATGACAATGACCATTAGTTGCCATAATGCAACCCCACTTTTTCACATCACCTTGATTATAAAAAACAGGTTCACCAGTATGATAAGAGAATTTACCCCCTGCTTCAGTTAGAATTAACTCAGGTGCGGCAAAGTCCCAATCTTTAGCAGCAGATTTACCAGAAAGAGAAATATAAATATCAGATTCTTTTTCGAGAATTGTTGAGATTTTACCTCCCACACTACCCATGTATTTTTTCCCTTTAAGAGGTAGGCGATCAATTAACTTTTGGAATCTTTCATCTCGATGAGAGCGACTCACAATTAAATACAAGTTTTCAGGGATTTTGCGTTGTGAAACTCGAATTGGCGCAACTTTTTTATCGGCTTTAGTTTGCACAAATGTACCTTGTCCTTTGACTGCATAATACAATTTACCAGCTTCAGGAATTGCTACAATACCAATCACAGGACGACCTTCATAAGCTAAGGCAATATGCAAACAGTATTCTCCTGTTTTATCTATAAAGTCCCTAGTACCATCTAAAGGATCAATAATCCAAACCCAAGACTTATTTATGGGTTCAGCTTTTTTAACATCAAAAGTTTCTTCGGAAAGATAGCCAAAATCTTCCGTACCCAATTTAGCTTGTAAGTTTTCTAAAATATAGTGATTGGCAGCTAGATCAGCTTGCGTCACTGGCCCATCTTTTTTATCCTGAACATCTAGTTCTTTGTCTTGTCCTTTTCCATGATAGTAAGAACTTAGAATATCGGCTGCACCCCAGGCTACAGAACGAGCTATTTTCATGATTTCAGTTAACTGTTCAGGTTGATTTATGTTCAAAGCTATCTCCCTATATATATTTAATTTAAGTATTACTAACAGAAATTATGGCACTGATTTTTCATTAATGACAGTCAGTAAATTGAAAAAAAGATTAGAGGCTGCATTATATAGTTCATAAGAACTATACAAAAACCCAAATTCAAGGTAATAATCAATTATAAGATAGTTAAAACTTATACTATAGAGGTATTAGAAAGGAATCAGGAAAAAGATACTTTGATAATCGGATTTAGTATGAGACTCTTGTGGTAGGTGGAACAGTGGTAGGTGAACAAGAAAAAATAAACCTAAAACCTAATATCTTCTCCCCGCCAAAATGTCCCGACTAAAGTTGATAGCCGTACAACCTATATTCAATCAGGATACCAAAACATTCCCTTGATCCCTTCTGGATCAGCTAGAAACCCTAAACGACGATAAAAATTAACTACTTGAGGATCAGCAAATAAGGTTATGTTGCTAATATCAGCACTTCTCAGTTTCTTGATAGTATATTTCATCATTGCCTTGCCTAATCCCCTATTTTGAAAGCGAGGATCCACTACTACATCCCAAATAGTGGCATTAAAAGCGTGATCTGAGGTAGCACGGGCAAAACCAATTAAACGCCGTCTTTTACCTTTTACTTCCCACATCGAGATTACTAAAAAACTATACTGAATTGCTTTTTTTACCTTGCGCAGGGGACGACGCGCCCAACCAACGCGATCGCACAATTCTTCTAGTTCATATAGGTCTATATCTCGCTCTGTACTGAAGAGAATCTGAGCTTCAGAGTTAGCAACAGTATTTGCTGTTAAAAGTTCGCCTTTGAACTCAGTAGCTTCTGAAGTAGCCACTGTATCTGAATTATTAAACAATTTTTTCCAAAAAACCATTCTGGGTGGCTTTACTTGCTCTATTACAGTTTGAGATATCCTTTCGATTATTCCAGATATCTTAATTTATTTCCAGAGTTAAAAGTATTTTATCTTTTATCTTTTGGCTATAGAGAAAGCTCCGTTGCATAAGCAAAAGTTAATTGTTGATGGTTGATTGTTGATAGTTGATTGAAAAACTCGCTACTTGCTACTTTAAAAAACTCTGAACTCACCTTAGCTTGAGTTTTGTTACAATCCAAGCAGTAGATCAACCCATAGTTGCAAAAGTGGAATTTATACAAACCCAATTATATCTTATTGAAAGATTTGCCGAACGCCTGGTTTCCAGTCAGTTAGATCATCTTAGTCTAGTTAGTCTGGGGATCATTTTCCTCGCAGGATTGGTTACTAGTTTGACTCCCTGTATGCTGTCGATGTTACCTATTACTATTGGTTATATCGGGGGTTATGAGTCCCAGGGAAGAGGAAGTGCGATCGCCCAATCCAGTTGGTTTGCTTTGGGGTTAGCCACAACTCTAGCAATATTGGGGATTATTGCTACTACTATCGGGAAGGTTTATGGACAAATTGGTGTGGGTTTACCGGTAATAGTCAGTCTCATTGCCATTGTCATGGGCTTAAATCTCTTAGAAATAGTCTCTCTCAAGTTTCCTTCTCTCGGTGCGACAGATTGGATCACAGAAGATTTTCCCCCCAGTGTAAGGTCTTATTTACTAGGTTTAACCTTTGGTTTAGTGGCTTCTCCTTGCAGTACTCCCGTGTTAGCCACTTTACTCGCTTGGGTCGCTTCCACTCAAGACTTAGTAGTTGGTGCAGGTTTATTATTAGCTTATGCAGTAGGCTATGTTGCACCCTTAATTATTGCAGGAAGTTTTACCGCCTCTCTCAAAAAAATATTAGAATTGCGTCGTTGGTCTGGTTGGATTAATCCCGTAAGTGGAATTTTGCTCCTATCCTTTGGCATCTTTTCTTTAGTATCCCGTTTACCCCTCGCTCATCTGCTTTAATAGATACTTGTCAATAATTGGTAATACAAGAAAGGGACTAATCCTTTTCCCTTTGAGGAGATAAAGCCGTATTAGAGCCAAAATTATCAATTATCAATTATCAATTATCAATTATCAATTATGCAATCTTTATTAGAAGTATTTAAACAAAAAGTACAAGAAGCTCTAGTTACGGGATTTGGCGCAGAATTAGCCAATACCGATCCTTTAGTTACCCCTAGCACTAATCCTAAATTTGGGGACTATCAATCTAATGTTGCCCTATCTTTACCCAAAAAATTAAAACAAGCTCCACGCAAGATCGCAGAAACCATTGTAGCTAATCTTAATGTAGCTGATATTTGTGAGACCGTGGAGATAGCTGGTCCTGGTTTTATTAATTTCATCCTTAAGCCTGGTTATCTAGCTAATTTACTGAGTGAAATACAAGGGGATGTAAGATTAGGAATTGAACGGGTACAACCAGCATCAAAAGTAGTAGTGGACTTTTCTAGTCCCAATATTGCTAAAGAAATGCATGTAGGACATCTCCGTTCTACTATTATTGGTGATTGTATTGCCCGTATTCTAGAGTTTCGCGGTTATGATGTACTCCGTCTCAATCATGTGGGAGACTGGGGAACACAGTTTGGGATGTTAATTGCTTATTTACGGGAAGCTTATCCTGAAGCTTTGACTACAGCAAATGCTTTGGATATTGGGGATTTAGTTTCGTTTTATAAAAAAGCCAAAGCCCGTTTTGATCAAGATGCAGAATTTAAAGAAACTGCGAGACAAGAAGTAGTAAAGTTACAAGCTGGTGCGGAGGATACTCGTCATGCTTGGCAATTACTCTGCGATCAATCTCGTCGTGAATTTCAAGTAATTTACGAGATTTTAGATATTAAAATAACTGAAAGGGGTGAGTCTTTTTATAATCCTTTTTTACCAGAGATTATTAATATCTTAGAAACGCAAAATTTATTAGAAGAAGATGCAGGAGCAAAATGTGTTTTCCTTGAAGGGTTTACTAATAAAGATGGCGATCCTTTACCTCTAATTGTGCAGAAAACTGACGGTGGCTTTAACTACGCTACTACGGATTTAGCTGCTCTGAAATATCGCATCGAACAAGATAATGCAAAACGCATTATTTATGTTACTGATGCTGGACAAGCTAACCATTTTGCAGCAGTTTTTCAAGTAGCCGAAAAAGCTGGTATATTCCCAGACAAAATAGAAGTGGTTCATGTTCCTTTTGGCTTAGTATTAGGGGAAGATGGGAAAAAATTAAAAACTCGTTCTGGTGAAACTGTTAAACTCAAAGATTTATTAGATGAAGCAGTAACAGAAGCTACCAGAGATTTAAAAGATAGATTAGAACAAGACAATAGAGAAGAAAGTATTGAATTTATTAATAAAGTAGGTCAAGTTATTGGCATTAGTGCCGTAAAATATGCGGATTTGAGTCAAAATCGCACCACTGACTATAAATTTAGCTATGATAAAATGCTGGCTCTCAAGGGAAATACTGCACCCTATCTTCTCTATGCTTATGTAAGAACTCAAGGCATTAGTCGTAAGGGCAATATTGATTTTAGTCACCTGCAAGGAGCTAAAATTGTTTTAGAGGAAGCAGCCGAATTAATTTTAGTAAAACATCTGCTTAAACTCGGAGAAGTTATCCAAGAAGTAGAACGAGATTTGTTACCGAACCGTCTCTGTCAATATCTTTTTGAACTGAGTCAAAAATTTAATCAATTTTTTGAAAATTGTCCTGTCTTACAAGCGGAAGAACCTCAAAGAACTTCCCGTTTGATTTTGGCAGATTTAAGTGCAAGAACTCTCAAACTAGGGCTATCTTTACTGGGAATTGAAGTATTAGAAAGGATGTAAATTAATGTGAGACAATTTTTTAACTTGGCGGTTTCAACCGCACGGACATCTGAAGGTTTTGAGGTAACCTCAAAACCCGTGTCCTCAGCTATACAGGCGAAATCCGCCTACGCGGATTGCTAAATCCTTTGATATATTAAGTCTGCGGAGGCAGACTTTGTTTGTTTAGGCGCGAATTCTATTCGCCAGAATTACTGTGGTCTGTGGTTAATCATTGATCCTATTGTATTTTAGTAGGATGGGTAGAGCAATAGCGAAACCAATCTATTGCCAGTGGCTGTTGGGTTTCATTCTTCAACCCAACCTACAAAATATTAATCAACAATTAACAATTAACAAACTAATGAGCGATCGCAAAGCTGTATTGTGTGGTTATTATGGTAAGGGGAATGGTGGAGACGAAGCTTTACTCATGTCTCTGCTGCAAATGTTACCAGACAATATTGAACCGATAGTTCTTTCGGGTAATCCCAGTGCAACTAGCCAATTATACAATGTAGCTATTTGCGATCGCAGTTCTACTTTTACTATCCTCAAGGCTTTAAAAGAATCAGACTTTTTTATCTGGGGTGGTGGGAGTCTGATGCAGGATGTTACCAGTATTGCTAGCCCTGTTTATTATGCTGGTTTAATGGCATTGGCTCAACAGCAAGGCTTAAAAACTATCGCCTGGGCGCAGGGCATTGGGCCTCTAAAACGCAGTATTACCCGTTGGATGACTAAAGAAGTGTTACAAGGTTGTCTAGGAGTCAGTGTTAGAGATAGTGCTTCTGCTAATCTAGTTATAGACTGGGGCATTTCCCCGCTTTTAGCTCCCGATCCAGTTTGGACTTTAGCTAGTAAGCCAGTTAAAGGATTGTGGGATTTACCAGCCCCTAGAGTCGCTGTAGTTTTACGCCCTCACCCTCTCTTAACTGCCGAACGTCTTAAGCTTCTTACTCAAGCAATTAAAACCTTTCAGCAAGCAACTAATACTTTTATCCTGCTTGTACCTTTCCAACCTACCATAGATAAAGGTATTGCAGAAACCATTGCCCAACAATTGCCCAATAATAGTAAAGTATTATCTCTTTCCGACCCTAGAGAACTAAAGGGATTATTTACAGGGGTAGAAATGGTCATCGGAATGCGTCTCCACAGTCTGATTATGGCAGCAGCAGAATCCTGTCGCTGTTTTGCCCTCAGTTATGACCCCAAAGTAAGTCAATTAATGTCAGAAATAAATATCCCTGGTTGGGAATTATCCCAAATACCAGATAAAGCGGAAGCTATTAGCAAGGCTTGGCTCGAATACTATGCTAATGGGGAAGCCTTAGACATTGCTAAAATCGAATCTCTGAAAGATAGGGCTTTCTTGCATCGAGATTTATTACAAAATATTTTTTCAATGTAGGGTGGGCATTGCCCACCCTACCTATAAACTCGCGAATAATATTTATTTTTGTCCAAAGTCCAAGAAATTAGTTCAGGAGTATTTATTTTTAGTCATAATCCCGTCCAAGGGGAGTTACTAATTAGAGTAGCTAGCTATCAATTACCGTAAAATAATGGGATTCCGCAGTATTTTAACTGAGGAAAAATTAGAAATTAACAACTCTCGAAGAAAATTACAAGATATAATTTGTTACGAAACCTATTAAGAAACATTACTTATGAGTAATCCTGTAATTGATGCCTTTTTCTTGGGAAGGGCAGTAGCGGAAGTTTTGGGCGAAAAGCTAGAAGATGCCTATACTAATGTGATAAGCGAAATAGGTAAATTTGATGCAGAACAAAGAGAAAACCTCAGACAATTTATCGAAGAGGTGCAAACTCGCGCTCAACAAGCAGCAGCTAATAGTGATTCTGTAAGTAATAATAGTAGCACTAGCTATAGTACTGCCAGTCCTTCTGGAGATTTACAAGAGATGCTAGATCAACTAAGAGCAGAAATCGCTAGCTTAAGAGCAGAACTCAAAAAATATCGTAATTAAGAAAAACAATAAAATAACGTACCTTAATAAAATACTAATTTAAAATCGCGTGTCTGCTGTCTCCTCCAATCCTAAAAAATTATTAGATCCTAATTTACCTGGGCGATCGCCGTTGAAAATCGAAACTGGTAAAAAATCCTATCGTTGGAATCAAAAAAACTATTCTGTTACGCGCCGTCGTATTGACATTTGGCTATTTGTCTTTACCTTCTCCTTTAAATTGTGGTCTAACAATCGCAAATGGAGCTATGGTGGCGAATATAGTGAAGCAAAATTGGCAGCAAGACGTAAACGTCAAGCAGTTTGGATTCGCGAAAGTCTCTTAGAATTGGGTCCTACCTTTATTAAAGCGGGTCAATTATTCTCGACTCGTGCGGATTTATTTGCGTCAGAATATGTCGAAGAACTCTCTAAATTGCAAGATCGAGTTCCTGCTTTCCCTTACGAACAAGTATCTGCCATCATTGAAGAAGATTTTGGCAAACCTATTACCAAGCTGTTTTGTAAATTTGACCCCATACCTCTAGCAGCAGCTAGCTTAGGACAAGTTCACAAAGCCCAACTCCACAGTGGTGAAGAAGTAGTAGTTAAAGTTCAAAGACTAGGACTAAAACAACTCTTTACCATCGACCTGGGAATCCTCAAACAAATCGCCCGTTATTTCCAAAACCATCCTCGATGGGGTCAAAACAGGGATTGGTTGGGAATTTATAGCGAATGTTCTCGCATTCTTTGGGAAGAAACTGATTATCTCAAAGAAGGGCGCAACGCCGATACTTTTCGTCGTAACTTTCGCCAAGAAGACTGGGTAAAAGTACCTAGGGTTTATTGGAGATATACTTCCCCCAGGGTATTAACCCTAGAATATCTACCAGGTATCAAAATCAGTCATTACGAAGCGATTGAAGCAGCAGGGCTAGACCGTAAGTTATTAGCTAAATTGGGAGCCAAAGCCTATCTCCATCAATTACTTAATAACGGTTTTTTCCACGCCGATCCTCACCCAGGAAATATTGCCGCTAGTCCTGATGGCTCTCTAATCTTTTATGATTTTGGTATGATGGGGCAGATTAAGAGTAATATCCGGGAAAAATTAATGGATACTCTCTTCGGGATCGCTCAAAAAAATTCTGATCTGGTGGTAAAGTCCTTAATTGATTTAGGGGCTTTAGTCCCTACAGGGGATATGACCCCCGTCAGACGCTCCATTCAATATATGCTGGATAATTTTATGGATAAGCCTTTTGAGGAACAGTCCATAGATGCCATCAGCGAAGATCTCTATGATATAGCCTATGGTCAACCTTTTCGGTTTCCTGCTACTTTTACCTTTGTTATGAGAGCTTTTTCAACTCTCGAAGGGGTAGGAAAAGGTTTAGACCCTGACTTCAATTTTATGGAAGTAGCACAACCCTTTGCAATGCAGATTATGACCAATAGCAACGATAACGGTGGCACAATTTTTGAGGAACTAGGAAGACAAGCTGCTCAAGTTAGTAGTACTGCTCTTGGTCTGCCTCGACGAATTGAGGATACAATAGATAAACTGGAGAGAGGAGATTTGCGAGTTCGCGTCCGCTCTCTAGAGTCAGAGCGAGTATTGCGCCGTTTGAGTGCAATACAACTGGGAACTAACTATACTTTAATTTTAAGTACTTTGATTCTATCAGCTACCTTGTTGTTAGTTAATGGATACAGAATCGAAGCTGCGATCGCAGCAGCTATTTCCCTAATCCCTGGCTGGTCACTCTTGCGATTGTGGAAACGTCTCGATCGTATAGATCGAATGTTTTAGTTTTTGTCGGTATATTGGCTAAGTTGTTTATGAAACTTTGTTTTACAGGACTTACAGATAAAGGAATTGTCAGAACTGTCAATCAAGATAGTTATTATATCGACAAGCCTCAGGGACGCTTTTTTATAGTAGCAGATGGCATGGGAGGACACGCTGGTGGGCAAGAAGCTAGTAAGATCGCTACAGAAAGGATTCAAGCTCACTTGGAAGCCTATTGGGATGATCTAGATATTTCCTCGGAAGTCCTACTAAAAGAAGCTATTGATAAGGCAAACCAAGGCATTTTAGAAGACCAATCTAATAACCCAGAAAGAAAAGATATGGGAACTACTGTGGTAGTAACTATCTTTCGCGATCGCCCTTGGTGCGCTCATGTGGGAGATTCTCGTCTATACCGTTGGCGCAATGACAAATTAGAACAAGTCACAGAAGATCATACTTGGGTTAGTCTGGCTCTAAGAGCGGGTGAAATCAGCAAAGAGCAAGCTAAAGTTCATCCCTGGCGTCATGTATTATCCCAATGTTTGGGGCGTAAAGACTTATATAGTATTGAGCTTCAAGAATTAGATATTCAACCAGGCGATCTCCTTTTAATGTGTAGCGATGGACTCACGGAAGAAGTTTCTGATGAGGATATTCAAAATTTATTATCTCAATGTAATGACTACGAGCAAGCTGCCGAAAAATTAATCGCAGCAGCCAAACAAGCAGGTGGCTCAGATAACATTACAGTAGTCATAGTAGGGGAAGATTCCTAATTGGATTGAAAACATTGAACATTTACCAGTTACTTAACACTAATGGGTTTGAGTTAGACATCCTTATAAACGCTACCTTTCAACTACAAGAAATTGATAAATGATAAATGATAAATGGTAAATGATAAATGCTATCTCAAATAAAAACCCTAGCTGAACATCTTGCTCCCAGATTAATAGAGATTCGTCGTCATATTCATGCTCATCCCGAACTCAGTGGAGAAGAATATCAAACCGCAGCTTATGTTGCGGGTGTTTTATCTTCTTCTGGGCTTCACGTAAAAGAGTCTGTAGGAAAAACAGGAGTAGTAGGAGAGTTATTAAATAGTTCTGAGTCAAGGACTTTGGCAATTCGTACTGATATGGATGCTCTCCCCATAACAGAACTTACCAACCTAGATTTTTCCTCCCGTAACCCAGGAGTGATGCACGCCTGTGGTCATGATGTTCATACCACTTTGGGTCTAGGAACAGCAATGATCCTATCTCAACTGACTGATTCTCTACCAGGGAATATTCGTTTTATCTTTCAACCTGCAGAAGAAATTGCTCAAGGAGCAAGATGGATGGTTGATGAAGGCGTAATGGATGGAGTCGATGCAATTTTTGGAGTTCATGTCTTGCCTTCTCTAGCTGCTTGCACCGTAGGAATTCGTTATGGGGCTTTAACCGCAGCAGCAGATGAGTTAGAGATCACTATTCAAGGAGAATCGGGACATGGAGCCCGTCCCTATCAAGCTATTGATGCCATTTGGATTGCTGCTCAGGTAATTACCACTCTCCAGCAAGCAATTAGTCGGACTCAAAATCCCATACATCCCATGGTTTTGAGTATTGGCAAAATCGAAGGTGGTAGAGCCTACAATGTAATAGCAGATCGAGTAAAGATGTGTGGGACAGTGCGCTCTCTTCACTCTGATACTCATGAGAACCTTCCCCAATGGATTGAAAATATTGTCACTAGTGTTTGCCATACCTATAGAGCAAAGTGTGAAGTAAATTATCGTCGGGGAGTTCCTTCGGTACAAAATGACCCAAATTTAACTAAGATTTTAGAATCAGCTTGTCAAGAAGCCTGGGATAGTGACTTAATTCAAATTATTGACGAACCTTCTCTGGG
>JASJEK010000125.1 GCA_030064915.1 Xenococcaceae cyanobacterium MO_234.B1 | reverse complement strand
ATCATCTCTCTTAATTAACGGAGTAAATCGATGAAGCAATATCAAATTACCATTGAAGTTGATGAAGCTCAACTCAAACAAATATATCTCGACCAAGATAAAAGTCTCACAGAAAAAGATTTACCCTCTACTGAGGAAATGATAAAAAATGAATTCGATTGGCTTGTTCAATCGGGAATAGAAATGATAGGAAATATTGCCCCAATAGACAATCATTACTTGAAAAAATAATTAGTTTTCTTCCCAAAAAGGAGAAGTAACTTGGTTATCTACCAGCACTTAAATTCTGAAATTGATTGTTTCACACTTTTCAGTCATAATATGTACAATAGGAGACGATTAAAACATGGCTATTCAAATTGAATCTGATCTCAAAGATATCCTTCTTAAAATTGACCAAAAACTCGCTCATCTTCAGACAGATCTAACTGATGTTAAAATTTCCATTGCTGAAATCAAAAAGGATAATCAACGCTTAGAAGAGAAAATTGACAATACTTCTAAACGTCTAGAAGAAAAGATTGATACTACTTCTCAACGCCTTGAAGAAAAAATTGATAATACTGACAAAAAAATCGATACTACTGCCAAAAGTCTTGAAAACAAAATAGACGCTACTAACAAAAATTTAACCGATAACCTTCAAAATCTTGGTAAGCGAGTCGATAATTCGGAATTCATTAATCGAGGTATCTTTATCGGACTCATTCTCACCGTGCTTGGTGGCTTTGCTAAATTCATAGGTCTCATCGGTAATTCCTGAAGTCCTCTGTAGTATATAAGGAGATAATTATTTATATAATACAGAAAAGCTTTACATATAATCAGGTCAAAATTTACTCAAAACCTTGAAAATTAGTGGCTCCTGAATCATTAGCTTTTCTAGCTAATGGTACGACATTCAAGCAGAATAAGAACTAGTCGCTAGTCGCTAGTTACTAGTTGCTAATCATTTATAAACATACTACTTAAAATCATGAATCACAATTCTTTGTCACTAGAAATTGAATTTGAACTAGAACTTCTAAGACGCGATGCTCGTAAAAGAACCTGCTAAAGCTGCTAATTTGGCTCTTAATTATTACAAAGATTACCTCGTTCTTGCTAGACAATATAAAGCTCTTGATGAGAGATTTCAAGGTTTATTAAATACTCAGTCTTCCCCTCCAGAAAGAAGCGTGAATATCGCACTTATTACCATATTGGACGCTTACTGGGGAGTATCAGAATCGGCTGTCTGTCCTACGGTTCACAAAATCGAAAATAAGTACCTAGGCAAAATTAAGTAGGATTGGCAAAATTATTTGTATATGGCAAGAGTTCTAATGATTCAGATGATTTTGATGATTCCCCGAGAGAAAACCTAGACAAAGTAGGACAGACTTGGACAAAATACCCCCTATTTTTCGGGGCTAAATAGTATATTTATACTAAAATAGGGGGTATTTTGTCCTCACTCACCGAAAAATCATCACGACTAAACCCTTACAGTAGCGAAGTCTGTCCTACTTTGTCTAGGTTTTCTCTCGGGGATGGTTCGATTTCCGAATCATAGACGCTCGAGGTGTTGACGAGCAGCTCTTCTCGACCCTAATTACTCGTGTGGCGTGAGAGGATACCCACCTCTGAACTAGATTTATTCCTCTATATTTAGCGTTTCCTCCTGCTCTGACTCAAAACCGTGAGTATCTGTCGTCTCCATAAGCTCTTCGGGTTCTTTTTCCCCTATCTCTTCATGGTCATGTTTGCCAGCTTCACGGGCTACTAATCGACCAGTTTCGCTCAACCAGTCGAGAAGAGAACTGCCTTGCCTCGGAGGAATTATCGCTGGTTGCTGGTTGCGTGGTTCTTCCTGGAGAGCAGGGTGATGCAGCTTAACCATCAAGGCTTACCTCATTAAGCTCTCTACTTCGATCTTATCGCTTTTATCCAAGTCAGTAGTAGGGTGAAGGGTCGCGTAATCGCCTAATACTATCGCACTGTAAAGTTACTGAATAAAGCTCATAAATAAATTTAACGAGCTTTGCCACTTGCCGACTCATCTGTGCAATGGGACGGCAACAAAACCTTAACCCTAAAGAAGCTTGACCCAATCTCATCATCAAGAGATATGTCTGCAATCTAACCTGCGCTTGACTACTGCCTACAATAAAGATAGGAATAGCTGTTGCTAGGTGGAGAGAGGTTATTATGCCATCTAAAAACTCACCACTCAACTGTAGGAGTATTGATTTAGAAATAGAAGCGATTAAGCGTTTTCGTGACCTCGCCCCGTTTCTTGACCCAGAATGCCGAGTATTTCGCGAACTTAACGGTCTTTCTACTGTACTATGCAGCGATGGGGTTGCTCTAGCATTGCCTACACTTACAGTAACAAATACATCCATCCGCTCCGCCCTTAACGGTACTTAAACAATTGGTAAAAGCAAAATAAGATATACTGCTTTTGATTGCACCCGGTTTCACGTTCTTATAATAGGCGATCACGCAGTGACAGGCTTCGCCTGATCGCTATCCATGAAAGAAACTACTCCCGCAGCCATGCCTCCTTGTTTCGATAGATGGTGTAAAAAGTTTGATGATTTACTGAGAACAAAAGCGCAAAAAGCGGTGCGCGGGGATGGGGGGACTTCAACTTTCCTACAATCAACTGTGGGAAGCAAAACATCAAACCAGAAAAGTCAAGGGGCTGTGACCCATTTTGGATTTGGGATTTACGAATAGGAATTAAAAATCAGGCCCCTAGTTTCAACTATGGGGATAATCCAAAATCATCAAATCATAAAATCAATAATCGCGCAATCTTTTATCTAAAATCGGCAAGCCCCCGAATTTCATTAGTGGGGACAATCCAAAATCCAAAATCTAAAATCTAAAATCGAATGACTGCTGACACTGGTACGGATGACGTAGAGTCCATCGAGTTGGGCATCAGCTTCAATCCTGTGTGATTGGCGCTGATAGCTAAAGTGGGTGTCTGTAATGCTCAACTCAAAATACCTCTTGCATAAATAAATTCAAGGGAAGGGTAAGACAAGGGAGAGTGGGGAGACAAGGTAGACAAGGGAGAGAATTTCTTTGGCGTTGAGCCAGTTTCTGCTCAATTTTGCTTTGACGCTTGAGCAACCAATCCATGGCCTTGTAAAGCTCCACTTCGGTGACCCTCCCTAAGTGCAACTCCTGGGCCAATGTACTCGAACCAGTTTGGGGAGCCAGCCCTCGGGCCGTTGCCAGCTTTGAAGTGGGTTCCAAAATGCGCCCAACCACCATCGCCTGGACTAAATCCCGATGGCGGCTGCCTCGTTGAAGGATAGCTGTGTGCAGCTTGAGCTGATGCAAGGTCCCCAGGACGGCTCGCTCCGTGACCGTGGGGCTGAGAACGGACAATTTCAAAGGCGTCCTCAAGCTTGTCAATAGTGGGAACACCCTTGAGCAATTGCTGAAACTGCTCAATCAATTCTGGAGGCCACTTCGAGAGATTGGCCAGAGTCCGCTTACGAACTTTACCATCGGGCGCGGTATGACTCTCGCAACAGAATTGCCGGTGGAGAGTTACGATTGGGGACGCGCTCAATATACATGACTACGATTATAGCCTGTATATGCAACCCAGTAAAGCTTATTAATAAATTTACATGGGTACAGTTGCCACTTTTAAAATGAATGAAATGCAGTCTAGATAAATATTATAGCTAATTTTATCCAAAAAACTTCAGTTATGGAAAGCATCTAAACGGTTAAGGTCAAAATGCTTTTCCTGGATTAGTTTTTCAATGTTTTCCTGTTTCCAAACAGTGGCAGCAGCTATCTTGGCAGACAACTCGGTGGGGTTTTCAGCAGTCTTCGTCCAGTTAAATAAATCTAGTAAGTTTGTTTCAGTTCTAGGTAAGGAGTTACGAAGAGTAGTATATGCGTGGAGACGCTTCCAGTGTTGCAGGGTAATCTTATTGAAATCAAAATCATCAAAGTCAGCAGGATTATTTTGCCAGTAACTTATTTCATCGGTACTCAAGTTAAACCCGTTCACTAGCAAAGCTGCTTTATAGAGTTTGGTAAATACTTCTTCTGTGCCTTGTTTTGAATAGTCAGGTAAGAGGGCAGAAGCAGGAATTTGAGCTTTGGGAGAAGTAGCTGTTTTCCACTGTAATTGCGACCCATTGCGATCGCTTATTACTAAATCATATAATTTACCTGCTTTGAGTTTGACAGGAGCGCTCAACCAAAAGTCCAAAACGTCAGATAGATCTTCCTGTTGATGGGGGAAGGAAACCGACTGCTCATCAAGCATCAGGGAAGCGGGTTGAGTATCGCTCTTGGCGATAAAGGTATAGGAGTCATCTACTGTTGGAATGAGATAACCTTGCCAACCACTGGGGCTATCTGCGGGTACTTCTTTGATTTTCTGCAAAGCACTGATAGCAGGTTGCTTGGATTCGCCAATTGTTAATACTTCTGTGAGTAATAGGTCTGTTTCATCAGTTGGCAAACTAGCTACTCCCGATAAGGTATCGACAATAAAGCGATGGGAGAGTTGTTGTCGCAAAAATAAGATAAAGTGCTGGAGGAAGAAGAAACGTTTTTGCACGGCAGTATTGATAACTGGCGCACCAGAATCTTGTTCCTCGGTCGGAAGATTTACATCTCCTGCTAGTAACTCGTTTTTGGCTAATTCCATGTCAGGAAAAATACCAAAAAGCACATCATTGAAGAAATTCGGCTCTTCCGTAATTCCCGTGGTAGACACTAGATATGGTGGGTGGTCAGGTAAGACTAAGTAGTCAAACATAAATTTTGATGACTGTGTTAACTTTTGTAAAATCTTCAAACCCTATTGGAACAAGAGATATCTGTTTTTACATTTCTTAATACAGTGCCGTTTACTTATGTCCGACTACTTAAATCTTTCATAGCCACTAATGTCAAGTGTGAGTCGTTGAAAAAGATGGTCCACATCAAAAATGCCATAGCAACGACGCTTGAGCACCTTAACTCGGTTGTTAAACCCCTCAACGAAGCTACTGGTTAGTCGCTCCAAAAAATAGTTAGTGATCTGGTCAAGCCAGGTTTCAATCGTCCCCAGAAAGCACTCGAACTGAGAGATTTTACTCTGACGCGCTCGTTTACACCAAGCACGAATAGCTTGCTTGGCTCCTTTTCGGGTATAGTTGCGTTCAAATATTTCTGTCAATTCCTCTCCCAGGATGTATGCTTCTTTCATTTTGGGCGAGTAAGTGAAGAGACGTTGGAGTAACTCCCATTCTTCATCCTTAAGCTGCTAAGCGTGATTTACGGAAGGGCCACATTGCACCATAGAGTTTGCTCATACTCTTTCTCGGATAACTGCTCCTTAAGCAGCTTGAGTTCCTGTCGACGTACTTTGTCGGCACAATTATGATAAGCTTGCGCTACATGGGGCGCGATCGATTATGATGTGAGCTCGTGGCAGTTGCTCCCGTGCTGCGTTGACAAATCCCAGGTACATATCAGTACATACCCGCTCGATGGTGTTGCGAAGACGGACGGGAATTGAGGCCAAGAATTTGACCACAGTCTCTTTCTTCCGGTCGGGCAGGACTGCTAATACTTCAACTCCTTGAGGTATCGAGGGCGTTGTTATGAGCACCACATAATCTCGATGTCCTTTTAGAGAGCGCAATCTCATCGATTCCCAGTATTTCAATCCGTTGAAATTTCTCCCAGTTTACTTTAGTTGCAATCCGACGCTCTATTACTCCTGTGACTCTCTCTTCACTAGTATCGAGTTTTTTGGCTACATCGACTATAGTTGAATTGACTAGTAACTTTAGCAACCATTGTTCGTAGGGTTTGGTATTGGGGCTACGTAGGTCGTGCCAACTTAGTCTTTGGGTGGTAGTTGGTTGGCCTCGGCAATCAGGACATTTATAACGTTTCGGTCTCAATTCAATGAATACTGGTTGTTCAAATATTGGTAAGTGTCTCAGTCTAATAGCTTGGTCATAGCCATGGAACTGTGTCAGTTTTCGACCACATTTACGGCAGTTTGTACCTTTAAGAGTGCTTTCAACTCGGATGAGCCAATCTCCTTCTTTCGTTTTCGACACTTTCAAGACGCGAACATCGGGCAAGTCGAGGGGGATTTGAATCGAGTTATCCATCATGACCACCACCGTTAATCAGATATCTTTATCATCCCAAAGTATTCATCTTCTTGACAACCACACTATATCTAGTACTTACCACGGGAATTACGGAAGAGCCAAAATCATCTGTCGGTTTATTGCAATCTCCATTGTTATCGCTGCTAGTCTTGCTACACCTCAAAGCCAACATAATCGCATTCTTCGCCAGATTTAGGTGATGTATCATCATCTGCTGTAAGGTGATCGAGTCCAATTAGGGCTTTGTCGGTTTCATCAATCGTCCAGCCCATTTTGTGCCAAAGTCGAATAAAACGCTGAATGCGATCGTACTCATCGATCTCTAATTGCGACCCATCGAGGTGAACTAATCGTACTTTATCGAGATTGCAGGTATCTTGGGCGGGTTGCCAAGTTAACGGCTGCTCTTGTTGATCCAAGATTCCTTCTACTTGATTAATGAAACCAATAATATTATTGTTCTTGTCTCTAATTTCGATGCTGCCTTGACTCCAAAATTGATCGCTAAATGGTTGACCATTGGTATCGACAATTTGTCTACTAATTGTTACGCTACCAAATGAATGTTCGGGTTGTCTTTTGATGGATCTGTTGGATCTTTCGGGTCGAGGTTATTATTTCGCAGAAATTGCAATAGTTCCACAAAATAAGAGGCAGGACTATACACGGAAGCACATTCTTCGCACTCGCAGAAGTCCATATCACCGAAAAGTTTTTCTAGGTTGAGAGGAACTCCCTGTTTATCTGTATCTTTCTGCAACCTATCCATACGAGTTTCTAGAGACTCAGAACCATCCATAATAGCTAGTCCTGTTCCCCGTACTGATTCTCGCATTGAGATCAATGCTTGTTCGTTGCGGATGCGATTATTTAGGGCATTGGTGTAAACTTGTCGGGCAGTGTCTTCTCCCAAAGTGTTGCCGTAACTTTTTATGAAAGTTGATTCTGGCATTTCGGTAATGGTAAATGCTGAAATCAGGTTGGCATCCATCAAAACTGGCACAGCTTCAGGAATGGGACTAATTGCCTGTACCCTTTGGATATTTTTAAGCTGGTTGACAACTTCTTCCCGTTGTTCTTCAGCAATATTGGTGAAGGCTGCTTCGTTTTGTAGGGCGGTATAAACGGAAGTGGTGTGAATATTAAAATCGGGTTGGTTTGCCAGAAAATTAACTACCCCAGCACGAACATTTGTATCGGTAATGGGAACTTCTTCTTCCTGTACCATTCTTTGCAGAACGGCAGTGGGTTCGACTGCAAACAGCTTGTGTTGCAAAGCTACAGCGAATTTTTGTTTTTTCTGCTCATCATCATCAGTTTCTTCTACCATTGTCTCTGGCACAGATTGGGGATCGACGATCTCAGTTAGCCTAGCAACGTTGAAATTGAGAGCCATATCCCTGAGATTATTTACTGCTGAATCTTCGGCGATCGCTCTAACTAGGGGTTCGTTATCTTCTGATAAATCTGCCACAGAATAAGCCAAGTTCACTCTTGGTAGAAGTTCTGATGCTTTTTGTTGTTGTTCTTCAGACTCCGATAATTGTTCTTCTATATTTGACAAGGCAGTTGGCAAGTCACCTTCAGCATCTCGCAATGCTGTGTCTACTACTTCCTGTTCATCACTAGTGAGAACTGTGTTGAGGACATTGATTCTGGTTTCGAGGTTGAAAGGTTGTGAAGTCATCATCGTTACCTGTTTAAAAATTAATGCGAGTTAAATAAAAGTTTTTTAAGTCACAAAATATTTAGACTGAAAATGCTGGAATTAGAGGAAGGAATGAAGTTTTTGCGATCATGCTTGGATTTCTCTTGATATTTCTCTCAATGTGCGGGCAATTCGCTGATTTAGGTATCTCAAAAAAATTACTCATTGTTCACCTCACCCATTGGGTTTGGAACAATTGGCTCAAGCAGTATTAGAAGTTCTGGAATATCGTTTTTAATTACATCCCATAGGGTATTAATGTTTAGGCGATCGTATTGATGGGCAAGAATATCTCGCATTCCCGCAATATCTTTCCAGGGAATTTCAGGATGTTGTGTGCGAAATTCTGATGATAGTCGCTTGGTTGCCTCTCCCATCACAATAACCTGATAGATAATGGCAGATTGTTTCTCTTCATTAGTTGCTAAGGCAGATTTATCAAGTCCTTCAGCAAATTGAAGAACTCGCTTGGCTGCGTTAACAATATCCAGAAGTGATGCTTTATCTCTGCTCATAAATCACCTGAGCCGTCTTCAAAATTTCGTTGCGACGAATCCAGTTTTCACTATTCTCGATGGATTCTTTCAGGGCAATATCCACCTCGCGCCCTATTCGGGTTTCTAATTCATGTTTGATTTTGGACAGAGTTAATAATCCCTGGCGGGCATTGGGCGCAAAGCGAATGAGGATATCAATATCGCTGTCGGGGTGAAACTGTTCGCTTAACACTGAACCAAATAGAGCCAGTTCGGTAATGCTCCACTGTTGGCAGAGTTGAGCGATTTCTTCTGGTGCTATGTTTAACCGTTCTTTTAATTGAGGCTCTAACTTTAACAGCATATTTTCAAATTTGGTTATCGTTAAATAATTGTCCCTTAGTTCAAGTTTTGGCGATCTCATTCTTGCTTATTATTGCGATCATGGACGCTTTTCTAGCGCGATCTCTATTTTCTGAAAAAAGATCAAGATCGCGCTTTAGGACATTTACTACTACTGATGACACCGTATCATTAGCGCATAGGAGAACCCTCATAATGGGTATATTCTGCCTTTCTTTTTGCTAGATCTAGCTTAAGCAATACATATACCACTTCAAAATTGCGACGCATGATCATTCCTTTTTTTAATTTATTTACCAAAACCAATGTTAATTTTGTAACCCACAGCATAAACTTGATCGCTCGGACTTCCCTCTTTGTCTCTGATTCAATCTTATTTGAGATATTTTTTTTTCTGTTTAATACGTACTGTTGGAAACCGTGGATAAACCCTTTGACCTCCCATGTAGGAAGAGATGGATCATATTTACATGCCCCCAATATGCATGCAACTCGTCTTATCGGATGGTATTTTTCGTCACGTTTAGATTGCTCGATACTATAATTAAAAAGACCATAACTTCCAAAAGCGTATCGAAGCAGGTAATGTTCTACCCTGGCAAGGATTGGGTCAGAAAAATCAGTTGTAATTCTAGTAAGTGCCGCTTTTCTCCAAGCCACCCAAGGATCACCTTTACTTGGTAGTCCCTGCAAACTGATTGGGTTGAATTTATGTTCAACTTTTAACTATGTTAGTCCGATAAAGTATTACACTGTCTATCTCATATAGAATAAGCGATTTGAGAAACAGAGGTCACGCGATCGCACTAAATAAAAAAAGTTTTATTCTGTTTCCCAGTCAAAAAATTGCGCTTCAACTTCTTTAGAAAAATTGGCTCTACCGAACCTAGCTTGTCAAACTGTTAGAAACTAGGCTCCACAACTCTTGTCCAGTAAAGGTTTTGTTATTTTTCTATTGCATTTAGTATCTATCTAAGGCGATCGCTCCGCGCCTGCTTTCAGCAGACCACGCAGTGCCTCGCTTCGCGAGATCGCTTCCATTTCTGGCTGAGTGAGATTGATCCTTCCTGCGCGATGCTTCCTGATGCGATCTCCCCTAATTTGAGTTAGGTTTAAATGTCGATAACAATGAAATTGTGAAATCAAACTCCACAACCGATACTGTAACTGCTTTTTAGTCATTTCTAGGGAGAAATAGATAGCAGGTAGCTGATGCTTAGTTGCCATCTGCAAAGTAAAGAAAGTCGAAATCGCGCTCTTGCCCATTGAAGGACGACCAGCCAAAATGCTCAATGTTCCTGGCTCAAATCCCACCATCAAATCATCGAGGTCATACAGACCAGTTTCATAGATGGGATTGTCACTTTCTAAATCGTTAAAGCATTCGATTGATATTTCAGCAGTGCTATCGGTTTGGGAGTTCATTTTTAGCTCGCATACGGCGAAAACCTTTTTCTGACTGTCATTGAGAACATCCTCTAAGTCAGTGACATTATCGTAACCGAGTTCGACTATTTCATGACCAGAAAAAATTAACTGCCGTCGCACATACTTATCCATGACAAGTTTAGTATAGCGATCTATATTTACTGCTGAAACAGTGCGATTGACTAACTGCGCTAATTTAGCTGTACCACCGACTTGCTCCAACAGATTGCGGTCTCGGCATTGGTTCGGCGCTGCGCGGTCGCATAAATAGGTAGAGACAGCCATTAAATCTGTAGGTTTCATCTGTCGGTAGAGAGTTAAGGCAGCACGATAAATTTCTTGGTGAGAATAGAGCGAAAAAGCTTCAATTTTTAAATCAGCTTCTACTCTGGACATTGCCATTGGATCGAGAAGAATACCCCCCAAAATTGCCTCTTCTGCCTCGATATTGGCTGGGGGTAGTTGCTCATTATTCATTTTCGGAATTTTCTGAGTTAATTTCTGAGTTAATTGCGGTATTTTGTTGTTGTTGACGTTGGTTCAATTCTTCGATTTGCCGTAACATTTCTGCTTTGCGTTGCTCATAATCCTGGTCTAGCTGTTTTGCCCATTCAGCAGCAGCTTCTTTTCTTTGACAATTTAATTCCTCTTGTTTTCGTTTGGCTTCAGCGATCGCTTCTCGACGTTGTTCGGCTAAACTTTTTTCTCGTCGTTCTGGTGGGGAGGATAACAACTCATCAAACGCTGCTTTTTGCTGTTGATATTCTTCTGAATTAGTATCTTCTGGTTCAGGCTCATCTACTGGTTGACCGAGTTTCATGCGCTTTCTGAAAAGTGCGATCGCTCTTTTTTTCTCGGGGCTGAGACTTTCTGAACCTTGATTTTGTTGGGGATTCCTGGGTTTTTGTTGAATCTTTTGCTGTTGGTAATTCTGGTAATAAACTTCCCATCGGTTTTGATTGGCTGCATTCTTACTCGCTAACCACGCTTCGAGATCATTGATTGGTTTCTCTAGGTTACGGATTACCTCTTCTACGTAATTTAAAAAATTCTCGCGCTCGCTTTCTGAGAGAGTCTTTTTAAAGTCTGTATAAGTCTGAAGAGTCTTAGGATTTTGAGATGATTGCTCTGACGACATTTCAGCTTCAGGTGACGACATTGACGTACTGTTCGCGACATTCTCGTACCGATGACGACATTCCCGTACCGATGGCGACATTCCCGTACCGATGGCGACACTGATGTCGTCAGGCGACACTGGTGTCGCCACTCTTAACCTTTCCTTAACCTTATCGGTATCATCAGATTCTTTTGTCGGTTTAGATTTAACTCGATAGTGGAATTTAGTAATTACCAAATCGATTAGTTTTTCTTTTTGTAACTTAGCTAAAGCCCTTTGAACGGTGCGACGACTGATGTTTAAGTCAAGAGCGATCGCTTTGGTATCTGTTTCAACTAACTTGTCTCCAAAGGGTTCATTAGTCTTCAACCAAAGATATACTGCTAGTTCTGATGCATTTAGACGTTGATTAAGAATGATAAATTCCTCGTGTTGTAGTGGATAAAATTTTCCTTGAATCTTAGTTTGTGTCATAATTCAAATGTGGTTGAAAATTATTAATTCAATAGGGAACTTGCCACCCATCTTTTACAAGAAGGCAGCGAGTTCTAAAGATTTGAAGGCAGTTGTAAACTTTCCAGGGTTTGGTCAACTGCTTTTGCACTTTTCATCCAGATATTTTTTACCTAGATAAAGAAATTGTAGAACGATTAGGATTGCTATTTCGTATTTGTCATAGATATTTGTCATAATTCGTTGCTTCCTTTGCCAGTACAAAAACACTAACTAAAAAATAGTTAAAGTCTGCCAAGGATAACTCTCGAAAAATCGGCAATTTTTAGGCCAAATCCCTTATTTTGTAACTTTTCTTAACTTAACCTTGGACAAGCGTAGAGAATTAAGGAATGAAAGCGATAATCTTTGGTTAATCATCGCTTACCCAATATAGCCTCGATTCTTAATAA
>JASJEK010000016.1 GCA_030064915.1 Xenococcaceae cyanobacterium MO_234.B1 | reverse complement strand
TACTTCAGGACGTTGCCAATAGCCTTGAGCTACACTAGGGTCTTTAATCCAGATTTCTCCTACTTCATCTTCAGCACAAAGAATCATTTTCTCTGGATCAACAATGGCAATATCAGTATCACAGACTTTTTTGCCACAACCAGCAACAATCCTGATTCCTGCTGTTTCCTCATAATTCGCTACCACTACCCGATTTTGTTCCATCGCTGCGGTTTCTACAGCCAAAAATACAGGTTTTGTTGCCTTGGGTTTAGTGGTAGCAAGTAGAGTATTTTCTGCTAAACCATAGGAAGGAGCAAAAGTCTCCCATTTAAAGCCACAAGGACTAAAGGTTTCCACAAATTTTGCCATAACTTGAGGGTTAATGGGTTCTGCTGCATTACCTGCTGCTTGCCAACTACTCAATTCTAGCTCTGCAATCTGTTTCGGTTTGATGCGACGGATACAAAGATCGTAGGCAAAATTAGGAGCTTGAGAATGAGTCCCTTGATACTGAGTAATATTCCGTAACCAGTTTAGAGGACGCTTGATAAAAGCAAAAGGCGACATGACATAACAGGGATGACCATTGTAGAGAGGTACCATCATTCCTTCTACTAATCCATAATCGTGGAAATAGGGCATCCAGGTAACACTAACGCTCTCGCTGTCATAACCACAAGCTTGTTTTAGATAACTACAATGGTACATCAAATTGTAGTGAGTCAACATTACCCCTTTGGGGGTAGAGGTGGAGCCAGAAGTGTATTGTAAGTATGCTAGTTGATCGGGATGAACTTCGGGATCTGACCACTGTTGGGCTAAATTGAGATCAATTTGAGCCGTATTAATCCAGCGCATTTGCTCAAATTCAGGAAATTCATCTTTAACCGTTTCTATTAACTCGAAAATGCTAGCTGTGGTCAAAGCAATAGTAGCGTTAGCATCTTTGACTATAGAACGAAGTCTCGGTAAAGTCCGTTTTAATCTTCCTGACTCTGGAGGTGGTACAGGAATCGCAATTACTCCTGCATATAAGCAACCACAAAAAGCAGCAATTACCTCTAAACCTTGGGGGTAAAGTAGTAAAGCTCGCTCTCCCTCTGCTTCATATTGCTGTAATTGGGCTGCGATCGCTCTTGCTTGTCGATCTAAAGCTTCGTAAGTTAGAGGCTCACTAGGCTTTTTTCCATCAATCATAAAAGTGTAAGCATGACCGTTGGATTGCTGAACTGCTCTAGTTCTTAATAGCTCTACAAGAGTTTTCGGCTCTGCATTGATTCCTGATATGGTTAATCTCTGGGTCATCTGGGTATTTCAGAATTGGGTTTAATGGGCGGGGTTGGTAAATTTTGATTTACACTGCTGTTTTAAGAGAAGTTTTTTAATAGAGATTATAGATTAGGGATTTATTCGGGAAGTTCTGATGGACTCAAATTAATCCGCCCTTGGCGGATTACCTTGGACTTTATCTTATCTAATAAAAATTGTGTCATCTGATAATATAAATTGTCAGTATAATAACTGATACTTCATGAAAAAATTAAATTTCTCCCAAAGCAAACAGTAACAATACATGCTTGCAGTGACTCTAAGTTAAAATTGTTTATGGGGCAATAAACCAATTTCACTGCATTGAGGCAGAAGCAACATGAGGGACTTAAAGTTCTATCAAGATATTGCAGCATTGACAACTGAAGATGTTGCGAACTTAGCCAACCGTTTAGAAAAGGATGATTATAATAGTCCTTTTGAAGCTTTACAAGATTGGCATCTACTTAGAGCGATCGCTTTCCAGAGGCAGGAATTAGTTGAACCTTATCTCTACCTATTGGATATTGAGACTTTTGATGAGGCCTAGTTAAGTAGCGACATAGCATGCTACCTCGCTACAGTAGCAATTAGTCTGATAAACTTTGATGATTCTGGTTGATTTAGCTGAATGACTGGTAACTCTGTCTTATATCTTAAGTTGACTAAATATTCAAGTTAAAGGAGGGAATTTTTTGATGATTAACAAGCAATTACGATCATCACAGATGCGATTATACTCTAAGCGATCGGCTACTTTAGCCATAATAGCAATACCACGCCCACTCCCTAGCCATTGATCGTCTTGTTGAGACATGGTAGTAATGAAGTTCTGTAAATCAAAATATTTTCCCTGATCCCAAATGCGTATTTCTATTTGTTCTCTAGTAAGATTCACTTCAATACAAATAGGAGTTTCTGATGGTAAATCTTTATGAGCATGACGAACGGCATTGGTAAATCCTTCTACTAATGCTAGTTGGCATTGTAACCAATCTTGTTGAGCAATGTGGTCTCGATATATTTTGTTAAATTGAAGTAATACCCGATCTAATACCTTTAGATCGCTAGGAACTTGAATGTTAATTTTGGTGGGAATTTTCAATTGTTCTGGTGCCTCTAGCTTAAAACAGATAAAAATATCGCGCTCAAGCAAAACTTTCTCCGCGTTTACGAGACACGAAGATTATATTAATCTAAATTTAACTTTCGATTTTTTGAGGTTAACAGCCATTAGTTTAGCAGGGCTAATTAGGTTGAGAATTTAAAATAAAAACTTATGGCTCGAATTCTAATTATTGACGATGATTTCGCAACTCAATTGTTGTTGAAGCGAACTTTAGAACAACAGGGCTATCATGTTACTCTAGCCAATGATGGAGAAGAGGGCTTAGTCAAAGCCAAGGAGCTTAGTCCTGCATTAATTATTTGTGATTGGATAATGCCTGGTATTAACGGTTTAGAGGTTTGTCGCCAGCTTAAACTCATCCCTGAACTATCTACTACTTTTTTTATCTTGCTCACTTCTCTTGACTCTGTGGAGGCGAGAGTTAAAGGTTTAGATGCAGGTTCGGATGATTTCTTGTGTAAACCTATTGAAATGTATGAGCTTAAAGCTCGTGTGAGAGCGGGTTTGAGACTCCACCAACTCAGTCGTGATTTGCAACAGCAAAAACAATTATTAGAAGCAGAATTAGCAGAAGCAGCAGAGTACGTTAGTTCGATACTGCCAGAACCTTTAAATCACCAAAAATTAACAATTTCGACTCACTTTGTCCCTTCTCGGCAATTAGGGGGAGATAGTTTTGATTACTTTTGGTTAGATCCAGAAAACTTGGTTTTTTATCTTTTGGATGTTTCTGGACATGGGTTACGAGCCTCTTTAGCTTCTCTATCCGTAATTAATTTACTGCGATCGCGTAGTTTAGGGCAAGTAGATTATTATCAACCGAGTACAGTACTTTCTCGACTCAATGAGACTTTTCAGATGAGCGATCGCAATGATAAATATTTTACGATTTGGTATGGAGTCTATAACTATCCAGAAAAAAAACTAACCTATTCTAGTGCTGGACATCCTCCAGCTATTTTTTTAACCTACAACCAACAAAATGAAATTAAAAATCAAATTATTGAACAGAGACTTAAAACCCCTGGTTTTCCTGTAGGAATGTTTCTGGAAGCTAAATATGTGGATTCCGTATTTCAGGTTACTTCCCCATCAAATCTTTACTTATTCAGTGATGGTATTTATGAACTAGAGCAGGAAGAGGGTTCTTTTTGGGGATTAGAAAAATTTATTAGTTTACTCAAGAAATATCAGCAAACTCCTGACCGCCATCTAGAAAGATTAATTCAATATGTTAGAGATTGGCATCCTAAGTTTCAGTTTGAAGATGATTTATCTATAATGCAAATTGAATTTTTATAGATGCTTAAAAGGAATAATCAATATTTTATACCTATTAATTCGGTTCTAGTTCTAGAGTTGTCTCAAATTCTTCCAGGTTAGGAAATATTTCAAAAACCCGGTCCATACTGGTTAATTCGAACAGTATTCTTACTTGTTCATTAATAGAACATAGAACTAGTTTAACTCCTGAACTACGAACTGTTTTCAAAGCCAAGACTAACGCTCCTAATCCAGAACTATCCATGAAGGTTACATCAGTAAAATCAACTAGAATTATTTGAACCCCGTTTTTGATACTCTGGTCAATTTTATTGCGAAAATCAACTGCTTTTGTTCCATCTAAGATACCTTTGGGTTCAATTACTTCAAGGACACAATTCATATAACTAACGTTTTATTATGATTTTATAATAAGCTTAACTTTAAGACAGTATAGCAAAGTAAGAAATAAATCAGAGTCCCTCTTAAATAATTAATTTTGAATACTTTATTGTAAATAAAATAGGAAATAAAACAAGCTTTAAATCAAAATGCACAATTTTTTGGAAGAGGTTCAACAGAAGCCAAAGAAGCTGCAAAATCTTGAGATAAAGTTACGGCAGAAAAACCAGATTCTACCGTTCCCTGTTGAGCTATTGGACTATAACCATCAGGAAACATATGCACCCTGACAATTACTTTTTGTTGGGGTTGAATTTTTACTATTCCTCCTGTGCGCCTGAAAGGTTGTTCTTTTACATGGCTATGCAACAGTATTCGACGATACAGCAGTTCTCCTTCAGGGGTTATTACTTCCCACCAGTCAGCATAGCAGTCACACCCAGTATCGGGACTGCTAACTGTAACGGCAAAAGTATAGTTATTCGATTCTCCTGTAGCTTCAACTTTCAAGACTTTAGCGGTGGTACTATTTTCGGTTGCAGCTAAAACAGGTTTGGGTTGTGGTACTTGTGATTCACTCATGGTTGAACACCCCAAAAAGTTACAGTCAGAGCTACTATAATCTTAGTCCTCAGGTAACCATTTTGGAGTATTCAACCTTAGAAAGTTAAAATTATTAAGCCCATCAAACAAATACACGGTGCTGTAAAGATGGCATCTGTTGACGAACTTGATGTAGACGTTCAGGATTAATTTCTGCTACTGCTACTCCTGGCTGATCTCCTGCATCTGCCAAAATTGTTCCCCAAGGGTCAATTATCATCCCGTGACCATGAGTGTAACGTCTTTCATAATGATTTCCAGTTTGAGCAGGTGCGATGACATAACAGGTATTTTCAATAGCTCTAGCTTGTACCAATACTTTCCAGTGGTCTTTTCCTGTATAAGCGGTAAAAGCTGCTGGGATAAATAAAACATTAGCTCCTTTGCTAGAAAGATGACGGTAAAATTCGGGAAACCGGACATCGTAGCAAATAGACAATCCTAAATTTCCCAGTTGCTCAGAATGATAAATAGCGGGTAGGCTAGTACCTGCCATTACGGTGCTAGATTCTCGATAAGTATTGCCATCAGGCACATCGACATCAAATAGATGTACTTTTTGATAGCGAGCCAGTTCTTTTCCATTAGGATCGACTAGTAAGGCTGTGTTATAAACTTTAGGGGCATTTTCTGGGACTGGAACGGGAAACCCACCTCCTAAAATAGTAATTTGAAAACGTTGAGCCATTTTTTTGAGGAATTTCTCGGTTCTGGTGGCAATTTCTGCTGCTTGGGCTATTTTTTCGGATTCTTTGCCTAAAAAAGCAAAATTTTCGGGTAACCCAACTAATTCTGCACCTTGACGTACAGCTAATTCGATAAGTTCTTCTGCCTCTACTAGATTTTTTTCTAGATTAGGCTTACTGGTCATTTGAATAGCAGCAGCGAGATATGGTTTCATTAGGGATAAAAGTTATTAGCAGTCAATCTTATAGAATATAGAATATAGCCTTCAGAGCCAGTTTAGAATATATCTTAGAATATATCGGACAAAGAAAATTCTTGAGGTAGGAGTTGGCTGAGAGATCGAGTTTGATAACCTTCTCGACTGAGGAAAATTAGGCTCGCATCAGTACTGAATTCTGCAATTACTTGGCGACAAGCACCACAAGGAGAACAAGGAATATGACGGTTGTTGGCAATTGCGATCGCTTTAATTGTGAGATTATCTGCGCCTTCTTCTGCAATAGCAGTAGCAATGGCGTTTCTCTCCGCACACATAGTTAAACCATAGGAAGCATTTTCTACATTACAACCCGTAAATATCTTACCCTGATGAGTTAGTAAGGCTGCTCCAACTTGAAATTGAGAATAGGGTGCATAAGCTTTTTTCCTGGCTGCTTCTGCTTTAGTTATGAGTTGCTTTTCTTCTGATTCAGTGAGGGGTGATTGATTCATAGTTCAGTTTTACACTTGATGCAGAGAACACTCCGTTAGATATTTAATATTAAATTAGCTTTTAGCTTTCTTGATTTCTATTCTTACTCATTACAGAAGAGAAAAGGGTAAACTATTTGAATGTATCGGCTTATTACGAATAAAGAAGGCAGAAAATATCTACAGCTAATAGCTAATAGCTAATGGCTAACAGCTTTTAAGGTAGTGTGAATCAAACAAAATATAGATTTAATCAACAACACGGAATTATCACTGGAGGCTCTAGTGGTATCGGGAAAGCAGTCGCTAAATTTCTCGTCCAACAAGGGGCGAATGTTTCTATTATTGCTCGCAATTGGGAGCGGTTAAATCTGGCTCAAAAAGCATTAATCCCTCTCAAAATCAATCTCCAACAGAATATTCTGGCTTTACAGGCGGATGTCTCTCGACAGGAAGAAATTACCCAGGCAATCGAAACTGCGATCGCCGAGTTGGGAACTCCCGATATGTTAATTACCTCCGCAGGTATAGCAATTCCTGGGTATTTTTCTCAGATACCGTTGGAAGTATTTAGCCAAACTATGGCAGTTAATTATTTTGGCACTCTCTATGCTATTAGAGCGGTGTTACCAGCAATGGAAACAGTAGGAAAAGGACACATAGTCTTAATTTCCTCTGGAGCAGGGCTAATTGGGCTTTATGGTTACAGTGCCTATAGTCCCTCGAAGTTTGCCTTACGAGGACTAGCAGAGTCCCTGAGAGGGGAACTCAAACCGAAAGGAATTAAAGTTTCTATTGTCTATCCTCCCGATACAGATACTCCTCAATTAATCGCAGAAAATAAAACTAAACCACTCCCAACCAAAGCTATAACAGCCACAGCCCAAACTTGGTCGCCAGAAGAAGTAGCTAGAGAAATTATCCAGGGAATTGTTAGCAATAAGTTTGCGATCGCACCAGGATTAGAGATGACCTTATTAGATCGCTTACACAGCCTTTTAAGACCTTTATTAAACTGGTATTTTGATAAGATAGTTCAAAAATATAGTAGCAATAAATCTTAACCCATAACTTACAAACTAAAGTTGAAAGTTGGCTTCAAATTCTTCTCTGGTCATGGGCTGACTCACTAGGATTCCTTCTCCTCCTAGGGTTGTTAGGTGTTCTCCTTCCACACTAATCCAAACTTTGCCATTGGCATCTAAACTGGTGGCAGTATAGATAACTTGTGCCAGTCTGCTGATCATTGCTGCACTACCACCCCCCATAGTGAATTCTTGAGAAAGATTAACTTGAACTCCTTCTTCCGTAGTTTTGATGTCTAGGACTTTTGTGCCATCAGGAATAGTGGTTGTATAGTCAGCAGATTGACTAGGTCCTGCTAAGAGTTGCTCAAAGGCTGTTTTGATGATGGTTTCAGGTTCTACGGACTTCGGGAAATTTAGAGTTTTGGAGACTAATTCAATTTGATTGTTGGTCGGATTGAGCCAGCAAATAGTGACTTGCTTCTGCTGCTGTTCTAGAGAAGGGGTCTCGGGAACAAGGGGTGGTTCTTGGGTGGTGATGGGAGGATTAGAGGTTTCACTACTACGCTCTAGGGAATATTTTGCCCACCAAGCTGCACCGCCTCCAAGGGCTAAGATGACTCCTGCAATTCCCACTATCATGAGAAGAGGGGAAGGACGATTCGATTTATGATTTTGCATGGGTAATTCTCCTAGAATGAGCGAGAAGTATGCTTATGGTTTAACTAGTTCAGTGGAATTTATTGATGTCTGTTTTGTTTCCATTCTGGCAAAAGCCACTAGCTCTATTTTGTCTTCTGTTATCTCTAATTGTAAGAGACGAGCTAAAATTCCCTCAGATTCTACTCGGGTTAAGTCTAAGCGATCGCTGATTCCTGACGCAAATTTCTCTAACAATCTAGAAGACATAGGACGATCGTTAATTGTACCAATGGGTTGGACTAGCTGAATTTTTGTACCCCTTAGAACTTTAATGCCAAATTCTAGGCTAATCGCTAGTTTTGAAGTTTTTTTAGGATTTTTACGGAAACGACGCAGTTCTAAATCTATTTTAACTTGATTATTAGGATGTAGTTCTAACTGAGGGGCAGATACTTCATAGGCAATAGTGGAAGTTCCTGCTTTACGTGCTACTAAATTATTTAAGGCTTGTTGTAGTTGTTGTTTAACTTCTGGAGATTGTAAAGCTTTTGTTAGGTCTGCTTCTGTAACAATAAGTTTCCCTACTCCTTGTAGGGGTTTGAGGAGAGAACCTTGCAAACTCTCTAGATTTTCGGGGTTGAGGCTTTTCAAATCTACGGCGATCGCATCAGTTTCTAGTTCTAAAGTATCAATTCTCAGATCAGGGTATAGTTTTACTCCCCTAGTGGCAATTCTTACTTTGTCAATTTTACCCTGAGCCAGTTGATAGTTGGGAGTATTATCAATTCTGATAGCTTGCTCCTCTACGGAAATTACTAGATCGTTTAGGGCTTTAGCTGCGATCGAATCTATAATCCATCCTACATTAGCAAAGAGGGAAAAGAGTCCTGATAGAATAATAGAGATCAATTCCATAAGCTTAATAAATCACAGAACTATTCTGGAGCGACTCGCATTAAAATTTGCCCAAACTCTACTGGTTCTCCATTTTGTACCAAAATTTCGACGATCTTTCCTGAAACTTCAGCTTCTAATTCATTCATCAGTTTCATCGCTTCAATGATACATACTGCTTGACCAGGAGTGATGCGATCGCCAATCTCAACAAAGGATGGTTCTTCTGGTGCTGGGGCGCGATAAAAAGTCCCTACCATGGGAGAGGTAATCTCTAACCATTTTTGCTTCTCAGCATTGGAAGGAGCGGTTACTTCAGCACTGACGCTTTGGTTCACTACAGAGTTGCTTGGTGACGGTGCAGCAGGAGCTATAGTTACTTGTGGTATTGATGGGGTCTCAGTTCTACTAACAACTGTTCCTTTTTTTACCGTTAGTTCAAACTCGTCGCTTTTCAGGTTTAACTCTGTAATATCGGTTTGCGCGATCGCCGATAATAATTCTCGAAGTTCTTGAAAGTTTACAGACACAGACTATACAACCTACCCTCGTAATATAATTTTGATTTAAGTTGGCTATGGATGGTTGAGGCTCGATATAGCTCGATAATAGGGAGATCGCTACGCCCACGCCCAAAGTGGGGTAAGACAAGGATTTCTATGTGTAGCAATCATTTTTCAAATTGGTATAAATAAATTAAATAAAGTTAACCACTTTGAAAACTCAGGAAAAAAAGACTTTTCTCATTTTTTTCTCTTTTGGGTTCTTCCCATTTTGGCGTTGACCTTAGAGATTTAACCTCTAATTTTCCCTACCTAAATAAGAGCCGTCACGGGTATCAACCTTAATTTTTTCCCCAACAGAGATAAATAGAGGTACCATAACTTGCGCTCCTGTTTCTACAGTAGCGGGTTTTGAACCACCAGTAGCCGTATCTCCCTTAACTCCAGGGTCAGTTTCAATTACCTCTAAAATTACAGACGTGGGTAATTCTACTTCTAAAACCTGTTCGTTCCAGAAAACTACGTTAACTGCCATTTCTTCTTTGATGTATTTAACGCGATCGCCCATTTGGTCTGGAGCGAGACGGGTTTCCTCATAAGTTTCCATATCCATAAAGACGTAATCTTCCCCATCTTTATAGGTGTGTTGCATAGTGCGTTTTTCGATGTTTGCCTGGGGTACAGTTTCTCCTGCTCGAAAAGTACGCTCGACAACGTTCCCAGTTTGAGCATTTTTGAGTTTAGTCCGCACAAAAGCCGATCCTTTACCAGGCTTAACGTGGAGGAATTCTACTACTCGCCAAACAGAGCCATCTAACTCGATGGTTACACCAGTACGGAAATCGTTACTAGAAATCATGAAGCTAAAAATTACTCTAGAAAAACCAACAATCTATTCTACCTGATTACTTAACCGATAATTTTTGTTGTTATCTGAAAATACAAAGCCAGAAGTCTGTAAAGTTCTAAAACATTTCCTTGACCCGAGGCTAAAAATTTTTGTAGTGTAATATACAGAAAATATTGATATTTTATCCATTAGATTTGTCTACTCAATTTTCAGTCAATTTTCAGATCAATGGAAAAATTATCCTCAGCTACTGGAATAGGGAGCCAAAATCATGAAACAGTCTTTATTAGAACAATCTCAATCCTATGGCACATGGTGTTCTGTACCCCTACATCGCTCTCCAAGTTTAGTGGTACAACCGAGACTAACACCTAACATTTGGGTCAGACTGTTAACATTACTTAATCCTCTCTGTCACGATGAAGCTCTATTATTGTGCCAACATTCAGAATCAGAATGGGTAGCTTGGATTCCCGATCACGGAGAAGCAATTTTATCTATCGAGCAGTTTTGTGCTGAAGATAATTTAATTGAGGCTTAAATATAGTTTATTTTGACCATCAATATATTTTCTCGCTGATTTAACCAAATCTGTTGTTGTGGTGGTTGAATTGGCGGAGGGGCATGGAAAAAAGCAGTTTTAATGGGATGGTGAAACTCTCTCGATCCATCCCATTGTTACTATGATTATCGCCTCTTCTACTGGTAGCAAAAGTATAAAAAAAACACAGTAGCCCAACAACAATCAAGCTTTTAGACATAAATTGAAATAGGGGACAGATCATCAAATCTCGAATTCAGTTAAGATGACATAGCAATATTATGTAAAAAAAATCAGCTATGGTTGCAACTGCTAGTCATCCGAAATATGAAGTTAAAGATTTGGCTTTAGCTTCTGTAGGTAAACAAAGAATCGAATGGGCAGCTAGAGAAATGCCCGTAATTAAACAAGTTAGAGAGCGTTTTGCTCAAGAAAAACCTTTAGCAGGAATTAGACTTGTCGCTTGCTGTCATGTCACTACAGAAACAGCTAATTTAGCAATTACGCTACAAGCTGGTGGTGCAGATGCACTGTTGATTGCCAGTAACCCCTTATCTACTCAAGATGATGTAGCTGCTTGCTTAGTGGCAGATTATGGCATTCCTGTATATGCCATTAAAGGTGAAGATAATGAAACTTATCACCGTCATGTGCAAATTGCTTTAGACCATAAACCCAATATTATTATTGATGATGGTAGTGATGTAGTAGCGACTCTAGTTAAAGAAAGACAAAATCAGCTTAGTGATATTATTGGCACTACCGAGGAAACTACTACAGGTATTGTGCGCTTAGAAGCAATGTTCAAAGATGGGGTACTTACTTTCCCTGCAATGAATGTGAACGATGCAGAAACTAAGCACTTCTTCGATAACCGTTATGGTACTGGTCAATCGACTCTTGATGGTATTATCCGTGCAACTAATGTTTTGCTAGCTGGTAAAACTGTTGTAGTTGCTGGTTATGGCTGGTGTGGTAAAGGTGTTGCTATGCGCGCTAAGGGCATGGGTGCTAATGTAATCGTAACGGAAATTAATCCAGTTAGAGCCATTGAGGCTGCGATGGATGGCTTCCGAGTTATGCCAATGATTGAAGCTGCACCCCAGGGAGATTTATTTGTTACGGTTACAGGAAACAAGCACGTAATTCGACCTGAACACTTTTCTGTCATGAAAGATGGGGCAATGGTGTGTAATTCTGGTCATTTTGATATTGAAATCGATCTTAAGTCTCTTGGTGCGACTGCAACAGGAGTGAAAGAAGTCCGTAACTTTACTCAAGAATATAAGATGCCTGATGGTAAATCTATTATTGTTTTGGGTGAAGGCAGACTGGTAAATTTAGCTGCTGCGGAAGGACATCCTAGTGCTGTAATGGATATGAGTTTTGCTAACCAAGCTTTGGCTTGCGAATATTTAGTGAAAAATAAAGGCAAATTAGAGCCTGGTATGCACTCTATTCCTACAGAAGTGGATCGAGAAATTGCAACTCTCAAGCTTAAAGCAATGGGAATTGAAATTGATACTCTCACTGCTGAACAAGAAGAATATATTAATTCTTGGACTGTTGGAACTTAAAAAAAATTGACAATTGATAATTGATAATTGACAATTAACCTTTAAAGTAGGGTGGGCAATGCTCGCCCTATATTTATGTTCTTTTAAAACATAATTTTAATAATGGCGAAACTTTCTACAGAATTAAATCGTTATTTTTTTGAAGAAACCAGAAAGCCTGAAGTAACTTTGGGAGACATTCTAGCTTTAGCTGAAGAGCGTATTTTTGGTTTTTTATTTGTAATTTTAGCTTTGCCTTCTGCTTTGCCAATTCCAGCCCCTGGATACTCGATTCCTTTTGGTGTAGCGATGTTTTTCTTGGCAATTCAATTGATATTAGGTCGTCAACTCCCTTGGCTGCCAAACAAGATGCTAAAAGGTTCAATGAAATTAGAAATGGTACAGGGTTTTGTCAAGAAAGGAATTCCTTGGTTACAGAGAATAGAAGCTATAACTAAACCACGATATAGCTCTATCTGTACTAGCCTACCAGGAAGGATTATAATTGGTAGCGCGATCGCACTCATGTCAATTTCCATGATGATTCCCATCCCTGGGACTAATACGATTCCTGCAATGGGTATCTTCATAACAGGTTTCGGTTTAGTGGAAGATGATGGCGCAATTAGCTTAACTGGTTTAGTGATTTCTGCAATAGGTGCTGCTATCTCAATTTCAATTATTATCGCTGTTATTTGGGGTGGTTCAAGTTTAATTGATGTATTAAAAGAGTCTTTGGGACGTTAAATGGTAGGTTGTAATTTAGTGGCACCCAAGAAAATACCACCAATACTTACAATTTCTAACCCCACGAAAATCCATAAACATCCCCAAAGCGATTTATTTTGAGCCATAGATAATAGTATTCAGGTTTACGCTCTAGTATTCCCTTTGGAAGCAGATTATTTTTGCACTAACTTTGGTGTTAATAATCTGTTTCCCAAGAATTCAAAAAATCCCATTCTCCTGCTGCTTCTATCTCTTCTTTCTCTTCTTTCTCTCCTATCTTTTCTTCTATATCTTCTACATTTTCCCCTGATAGTAAAGTTTGGTATTCTCCAGATTCAATCCATTTAAGTAATTCAGCAGTCCGCAAAGTTGTCCAAGGGTGCATCGGTTCCATAAAACTGAGCATTTTGGTGAATTTATCAAGGCGGTCTAGGTTATAATTGCCAAAATCCCGCGCTTGAGCCATAAATTCTTCCACTACCATACCATTAATATATTTACCTGGCAGACCTGACAACTTTAGTAAAGCACTGGTAGCAATGTTAATATCTTGACAAGCGAGTAACCCACAGCGATCGCAAGTGAGTTTTGCCATCATTACCCATTGATATAATGCTAGCTCAATGCCATTGGTTGCTAGACCACCCAAACCTAAAGTGGAGTTAGCGATTACTTTACCCAAGCCAGGTAGAATCAAAGCTGTTTGATGATACAGTAAGTGCCTACTTTTAATATGTCCCAATTCATGACCAAAAACATAGAGTAATTCTTCGTGATTCAGTGCTTCTAATCCATCGATGTTGATGATAATCATGGGGCTATTAGCACCAATAGTCAGAATTTTAATATAGCCAGTACCGTGAATTAGATAAAGTTCGGGAATAGAAGCCACATCAAGAATCTTGCAAGCTTCTACCAGAGAATCATATAAGTCAGGAAAATTACGTTCACTAACCTTTAAGCAAATACCATTAAACTTAAACCTGAGTAGGCGATCAATACCATATTCATTAATTTTGTTGAACATTAATGAAACTCCTGGCATCTTTTCTAAAGAAATTAGTGCCTTACGATCAAAGGGATGTTCATAAGTTTGGGGACTTAATCTTGTTAAAATTTTGCGCTGATTAATGTTTTGCACCATTGGGAATCAAATCTTTGACTTTTCACTCTTAACTCAAATAGGGGCGAGTTAAGATTCGCCCCCATGTTCAATACTTGTATTGCTATATGTTAGATACTTTTAGGCAAATTGGAAAGATTCGCTGTTGTCTAGAGTGTGGTTATCAATTTGTACATTCTCAAACATTGCAACACCATCCCAACCATGTTCAGTCCGTTGCCAGAGATAGGAGTTACCATTACGATAGCTGCCTAGCCAGTAGTTATCCGATGAACCGTGGAGTTGAATAGTATCTTCATTGACATTGAAATCTTCAATAACTGCAAAGTCACTCCAACCTTGACTATTATAGTAACCGCGATCGCTGTCTCCTAGAACAAAAGTATCAGCACCTAAACCACCATTCAGTCTATCTTTTTGGTCATATCCAGCATTAACACCGTCAGTGCCGTTCAAAACATCTTTACCAGCACCACCAAAGAGTGTATCCCAACCAGCACCACCAAACATAGTGTCGTTTCCGTCACCACCATTGAGTTTATCGTGACCAACAACGGTTTGAGTTCCTAGTTTGTTGCTGAGATCATCTTCATAAATCTCTCGAACTTCAATATCATCTAGTTGTCCACCATAGCAATAACTTGAACCAGTAGCCTTAAAGGTTAAACCAGTTAAATCAGCACTACCAGCTTCTACTGTATAAGTATAGGTTTTCCATTCATTACTACCTTTGCTATGCCAAGAAGAATATTTACTACCTTGTTCGCTGATAGCATCAATTAACTTACCATTCCAATAAACTTCAACTGTATTGTTATAAGCGGAAGCCTTAGAATGACCTTTATAATCAAAGGAAATTTGATATTGCTTACCAGCTTCTGTATCAATTTGTTGGGAAATACTGCTGTTGCCATAACCTTCTAATTCAATCCAAGTATCGCCATCAGCAGCACTACGATAATAATTATTAGTCTTGATATCAATCCCAGAATTATTCTGGGTTGTCCAATCATTTAAAGTAGTGACAGCATAACAATGATTGTAAGTAACGGTGTAATCTTCAAAACTGCCATTAACTACTAAATTCTCACCAAAGCCATTGTTAGATATGTAGTTATCTCCGTAAAGGATATCATCACCCTTACCACCATTAACCTCATCATTACCAGCACCACCAGCAACAATATCGTTACCAGCATCACCAAATAGTTTATCGTCTCCGACTCCTCCAGCTACAGTATCTTGATCATCTCCAGCGTAGAGAGTATCATTGCCTTCTCCTCCGAGAATACAATCATTGCCACCTTCGGTATCATCAATTACATCATTACCATTGCCACCTTTGAGGGTATCATTACCAGCACCCCCCCAAATGCCATCATTACCATCTCCGCCCTCGATATGATCATCACCTTTTTCGCCTTTAAGCATGTCATCCCCTGCGCCACCAGCAAGAATGTCATTTCCCGCTTGACCATTGAGAAAGTCATTGCCTTCATTTCCTTTCATTAGGTCATTACCAGCATTTCCACGGAGGGAGTCATCTCCTAAACCACCATAAACAGTGTCATCTCCTTGACTACCATAAACAGTGTCATTGCCATTACCAGCATGAATAACATCATTACCAATAGTTTCTTGAGTAGGTAATTTCTCTGCTAGAGAATCTTCACCAAAGTTACTGTTATAGTTATCACCGAAAATTACATCGTTGCCTTCTCCACCATTGATAGTGTCATCTCCAGCACCACCAGCAATAGTGTCATCTCCTTCATAACCGTAAATTAAATTGCTATTTATATCCCCAGCAATAATATCGCTATCTCTTGTTCCTAAGATGGAGTTATTGTTTTCGATTAATGATTCTTTAGTTAATTCAAATAAGCGTAAAGACATAGTTATTGTTTCTCTTAATTATTGTACAGTTTGTTGAAAATTGAGTTTGTTAGTGGAACTAAAAGCTATTAATCACATAGTAAGTTTTTCCAGAAATTTTGCCTAGGTATAATCCCACTTCTTTACTGTTTATTTAAAAAGAAAATTACCTAAATAAACTCTACAAAAACCTCGTAAACCTTAACATATAAACCATGAGTCATCTAGCAGCAATAATATACAATGTATTTTTTATTTAAAGAAATAATCAAATTAGCAACGCAATAGCGGTCAATTAATCGAATTATTTTGTTTTTAGATAGATATACTTATTGGTATATTTTAATTCAATAAAATACGTAACAAAATAATTGAAGATTTGATGAAAATGAGATTTTTATTGATATTCAATCTCAAAATACTTATAATCACTTAAGTAATTATTCTTATTCTCGTCTCTTAATTCCAGAGTAATACTAAATAAAGTCAATCAGCCCTGTAGAGACGTAGCATGCTACGTCTCTACAACTGACAGGTTAAAAACGGCACGCTATACAGGCAAAGTCTGACTTCAAGGATAAAGATGCTATGTAAACAGGATTTGGTATCAGAAGTGGATGGTCGAACCTCTATCCAGTAGAGCCATCGGCTCTCGAAAAGGTAAGTTTACCCTGTGAAGCGTCAGAAGGGTTATATTCGCGAGATTAGTTCTTTGGAAACCCTAATCCGCAAGCTGAGATTAGCATAGTTCATCATTCTCCATAATTACCACCAGTGACTTTACCGCGAAAAACTACGTATTGATAGATGTTGTATGCCAGCATGATGGGAATGAGGAATCCGATAAAGATAATCATAAAGACCAGGGAGCTAGGACTAGCTGCTGCCTCATAAATCGTAATTTCGGTGGGAATAATGTAGGGGAAAACGATTAGACCCAAGCCCAGAAAAGATAGTAAAAACAGCAAGATTGTCCAAATAAAGGGTCTTTTTTCTTGTCCTAGCTCGAGACTTTTCAGCAGTAGGGCAATTAGCAAGATTCCTAGCAAGGGAATTAGAGCAAAAATATAAACTAGAGGCGCGGAAAAAAGTCTAACTCTGGCACTTTCGTAGAAAATGGGAGTGGTAATAGTAATTGCGATCGCACCAACTAAAGTAGTTAAAGCAGCTAGTTTTGCAGTTTTGTAATGAGTCTTTTGTAATTCTCCTTCGGTTTTGTTAATTAAGTAACTAGACCCAATTAGGACATAGCCTTGAATTAGGGTAAGAGCTACTAAAACCGATTGCCAACTCAGCCAATCCCAAGTCGAACCGACAAAATAACCTGATTCATCTACAGCAATTCCCTTTAATACTCCCCCCAAAGCCAAACCTTGACCTAAAGCTGCCAGAAAACTCCCTGCACCAAAACCAATATTCCACAAGATTTTTTGGTTAGAGTGTTCCCGAAATTCAAAGGCTACTGCCCGAAAAATCAAGCCAAAAATCATAATCCAAATCGGAATATATAAGGCATTGAGTATTGTGCCATAAGCCAGGGGAAAAGCCCCAAATAAAGCCCCTCCCATCAGCACTAACCAAGTTTCATTAGCATCCCAAACATTACTGAGACTGGTCATAAGAATACCGCGACGTTCTTCAGTCGAAGCGGTGAGGGAAAGAATTCCCACTCCCAGATCAAACCCATCTAGCATGACGTAGAGAAACAGAAATAATGCCAGAATTACGAACCAGACTTGGGGCAAAAAGTATTCTAAAGTATCCATATTTTTTGCTAATTGCTAATTGCTACTTGCTAATTGCTACTTGCTAATTGTACGGATGGTTCGCGTTCGGTTAAGGGAGCGAAGCACCGCCCCTACTTGCTACTTAAGTACAGGGCGACTATTGGGGAGATGTTCTGCGGGAGTAGTATCGAGATCAATAGCGTCTCCTGGTAGGGGTAATTCTAAATTAGGCCCTTTACGAATGATGCGACTACCAAAATAGAGAGCAGAAATAAACAACACAGTATAGACTACAGTAAAGCCAATGAGGGAAGTTAAGACATCTCCTGGAGGAAGGTTAGAAGCAGCATCTACAGTGCGAATTTCTCCATAAACAGTCCAGGGTTGTCTGCCGACACAACGGACAATCCAACCAGACTCTACCGCAATGTAGCCTAAGGGTGCAGCTAAGATCCAAGCTCTCATCAGCCATTTTTGTTGGGCAATATTTTCGGGGGAGAGTTTACCCCTCAGCCATTGCAATACTGTTATTCCCATAAGGGCAACAAAGAATACCCCAATAGCAATCATGGCACGGAAAGCATAGTAAATTAGTCCAATCATCCGGGGGCGGTTTTTTGGTTGCCATTCTTTCAAGCCTTGTACTGGCTCAGACAGTTTCGGTTTGAGTTCGAGGATATAGCCCAAAAGATGAGGAATTTGAATCTCCCAAGTATTTTTTTCCGCTTTTTCATTGGGGATCGCTAGCATACTCCAAGGAGCAGTTTGCCCTGCGGGAATTGTCTCCCATTGGGCTTCCATTGCAGCTAGTTTGGTGGGTTGATAATGATATACCTGTTCACCACTAAGATGTCCGATATAAAGTTGTAGGGGAGCTACAGCGATCGCAACTGCTAGGACAATATGAAAAGATCGGGCGAAAAATTTGGGATGACGCTCATTGATAATGTACCAAGCACTGATCCCCCCGATAACGAAGAGGGAAGTCTCTAAGGTGGCAAAGAACATATGGAGGACACTGTTTAACATGAAGGGGTTAAACATAGCTTGGAAATAGTCAATGACGATAAATTTACCGTCAACAAACTCTCCTCCAGCAGGAGTTTGTAACCAAGAATTAGCAGTTAAAATCCAGAAGGTAGAGAGGTTTGCTCCAAAAGCCACCATGATAGTAGCGATGTAGTGCATTACAGGATGGACTCTTTCCCACCCAAAAAGCATGATCCCCAAAAAGCCAGCCTCTAGCATAAATGCCATAGAAGCTTCAAAGCCAAGGATGCTACCGAAAAAGTCTCCTACAGCTTGGGAGAAAGGGGCCCAATTAGTCCCAAACTGGAACTCCATGGGAATACCTGAAGCGACCCCAATACCAAAGTTGAGGACATAAAGTTTAGACCAAAAACGGGCGTGATAGTAATACTCGCTCTTACGGGTCTTGAGCCACATTCCTTCTACTACTACGAGATAGATTGCCATCCCTGTAGTTAGAACAGGCCAAAGCATATGAAAAATTGCTGTCACTGCAAATTGCATCCGTGACAGGGCGACGGAATTAGCAAGAAAATCCATTATATATATTTAGTGCGAGGTTCTAGATTAACGTGAGTTCAGAATTCGGAGTTATTATTTCAATGAGAGAATGGTGAATTCAGATATTTGAAAATCGAAAAATTTTTGAGTTTTTGACGAGCGCCGGGAAGGGGGATTTTTGAGTTAATGATTGTGATGTCAGAGTTGACTGATAAGATATGTCCCCCATTCCCGCCCCGCGCGCGACGGTCGGGAGACCCCACAATACACCCCCTGGTCAACGCGTAAGGGACGTGGGAGTTAGCTTTATCGAACTCACGTTGAGTAATAACAAGACTGGTGTTTATATTTAGATGGTAGAGAACCTCAACAAAGGGTTAATCATTCTTAAGTTAGATTTAAGAATGTTAGATTTAAGAATGTTAGATTTAAGAATATTCAATTAATTCCCTCACATCAGTAACTTCTCCTTTCACCGCAGCAGCTACCACCATCGCAGGACTCATTAGTAAAGTTCTTCCTGTGGATGAACCTTGGCGACCTTTGAAATTACGGTTAGAAGAAGAAGCACTAATCTGATCTCCTTGTAATTTATCAGGATTCATTGCTAAACACATAGAACAACCAGGTTCGCGCCATTCAAAACCTGCTTGGGTAAAGATTTTATCTAAACCTTCTGCCTCTGCTGCTTCCTTAACTCTCTCAGAAGCTGGAACAATAAAGGCTTTAATTCCTGGTGCAATATGTCTTCCTTGGGCAAATTTGGCAGCTTCTTGTAAGTCACTGAGTCTGCCATTGGTACAACTCCCGACAAAGCAAACATCAATTTTTGTTCCTTTGATAGGTTTTCCTGGGGTGAGTTGCATATATTTATAAGCTTCTTCTGCGATCGCGCGATCTCCTTCTTCCATAGTATCAGGGGTAGGTATATTTTCACTTACTCCGATTCCTTGTCCTGGAGTGATCCCCCAAGTTACCGTAGGCTCAATCTCAGCAGCGTCAAATGTAACTACATCATCATATACTGCATCTGCATCACTCCTAATACTCTGCCACCAGTTTACTGCTTGCTCCCAGTCTTCTCCCTTGGGTGCAAAGTCTTTTCCTTTTAAATAGTCAAAGGTAACTTGATCGGGATTGATATAACCGCAACGCGCCCCCCCTTCGATGGACATATTACATACAGTCATTCTCTCTTCCATATTCATGGCGGAAAAGGTAGTCCCCGCATATTCGTAAGCGTAACCCACACCCCCTTTCACTCCTAACTTGCGAATGATATGGAGAATGACATCTTTGGCATAAACTCCTGGGGGAAGTTCTCCATTAACTTCGATTTTACGTACTTTTAATTTGGATAAAGCGAGGGTTTGAGAAGCTAAAACATCCCTAACTTGAGACGTACCAATGCCAAATGCAATCGCGCCAAAAGCCCCATGAGTAGAAGTGTGGGAGTCTCCGCAAGCCACTGTCATTCCTGGTTGAGTTAATCCCAATTCAGGGGCGATCGCGTGAACTATACCTTGGCTTCCTGAACCGATGTTATAAAATCGAATCCCGTAGTCTTTAGTATTTGTTTCTAAAGCTTGCATCATCTCTTCTGCAAGGATATCAGCAAAAGGACGAGCTTGATTGTCGGTAGGAACGATATGATCGACAGTAGCAACGGTGCGATCGGGATATAGTACCTTTAGTCCTCTTTCTCGCAACATAGCAAAAGCTTGGGGGCTGGTCACTTCATGGATTAAGTGTAGTCCGATAAACAACTGAGTTTGACCAGAGGATAATGTCCCAACTGTATGTAAATTCCAAACTTTGTCAAATAACGTTCCTTTACTCATAATTTGTGGCGCATTAGAATCCGACATCCGTAATTTATTTTACATTTTTTGGACTTTCTGTTACGGAATTATATGGTTGGGAAGCAGGGAATATTGAATGGTAGGGTTGGTAAAAGGTTAATGGATAAAGGGCATGCCCTGGAGATTTGAAAACAGAATCGATCTATTTTGGATCAACACCTGGATATATTAAGTCTCCTCCGGGAGGAATGTAAAAATAACCTTTCCCCGAACCTCAGTCTCTTTCCAATAATTGTTAACTGAACAGTATTGGCTAACACCCTATGTTCAAATAAAAACAAACCTATTAAAAACAAACTTATTTAGGATTCTAACAATGGATTTGTCAGGGAAGAGTTACGACACTTTTGTTGTCGATCATCGAAGTGCCAAAGTTTTGCAAGAGCTATACAAAATAGATCAAACAGATTTAAACCTGCTCAAAATGGCAGGCTCTTTTATGCTACCCCAAGTAGAAGAAATAGTAGTCAATTGGTACCGTTGGTTGGAAACGCAACCAGAATTTGAGCAATTTTTCTCGGACAAAAAAATTCTTCATCACGTTCGCCAAAAACAATATGATTACTGGCGAGAATTTCTGGCTGGTGAAATCAATGAAGATTATGTACAACGGCGTCGGATCGTAGGAGAAACTCATGCTCGAATTGGCTTGTCTATGACGGTTTTTTTTGCGGGGATGAGCATTTTTGATCAGCTATTCAGTGAGATGGTGCAAAAGCAAAGTCTAACAGAAAATGAGCAGATGCAAATGTCTGATGCAATTGCCAAACAGGTACATTTAGATACTGGTATTGTCTGTGAAATGTTCAACTATGTGATGAATGAGTTGATTTCTGGACAAAGTAAGGCTTTGCTTGAGATGTCAACCCCCGTAACAGAAATTTGGCAGGGAATTCTCCTGTTACCTGTGGTGGGAATTGTTGATTCTAAAAGGTCTCAAGATATTATGAATGCGGTACTGCAAATGATAGCTAAAACTCGGGCTAAAGAATTTATCCTTGACATTAGTGGGGTAGCGGTGGTCGATACTGCTGTTGCTAATTATTTGATTAAAATTACCAAGGCCACTCGACTTATGGGCTGTGAATCAACCATTTCAGGACTTTCTCCAGCGATCGCCCAAACTATTGTGCAGTTGGGGATTGATGTTGGTACAGTGCAAACTACTTCGACGATGATGGATGCTTTAGATAAAGCTTTTCAGCGTCAAAATCTCAAAGTTATTGAAATGAAACAATAATAACCTATGGCTAGTTTAGATCGGCAATCTATCCCTTTGCAAATAGCCCAGAATTGTGTAGTAGCTTCGATTCAAATTGATTTAACCCCAGAATTATGGCAACAGTTACGTCAGGATTTGTTAGAAAAATTACATACTAGTAAAGCTAGGGGCGTAATTATCGATGTATCAGGCTTAGAAATCATAGATTTAACTGATTTTACTGAGTTGAGAAATCTTATTGCTATGGTAGCAATGATGGGAGCCAAGACGGTTATTTCCGGCTTAAAACCAGGAGTAATTTCTGCTTTAGTCGATTTGGATGCCAATATCGATGGCATTAATGCTGTTTTAAATCTTGATGATGCTTTTGTCTTCATCAAACTTTTGCAAGAACAACATAAAGGCGAATAATTACCATGACACAGGTCAAAAGAAGTTGGATTCAAGTGCGCAGTGAAGCGGATACCATCCAAGCCATTCTGGAAACCAAACGAATGGCTCATAGTTTAGGATTTGATGACTATAACTGTCAGATGATTTCTACGGCGGTATCCGAATTAGTCCGCAATATTTTAAAATACGCAGGCTCTGGTGAAGTGATTATTGTTCCCCTCACCCAAGAAAGACGTACAGGTATTGAGATTATTGTTAAAGATCGGGGTCCAGGTATTGCCGATCTTGACCAGGCAATGCAAGATAATTTTAGTTCTAGTGGTACTTTAGGGCTGGGTTTACCAGGAGTCAAACGATTAATGGATGAGTTTGAAATTAATTCGGAAGTTCATGTAGGTACCCAGGTAGTTATCAAGCAATGGCTGTAAGTTTAGCTTTTTGCAGAGAACGATCGTAAATTAATCAGTAAGCTCATTCCACTTAAAACTAATGTACTTAAAACTAATGTTAGATCAAAATGTTAGATCGAGTTGATTATTTTTATTTAAGCCGACCCTGTCTGGGTGAGCGAGTCAGTGGTGATATAGCACTGGTTGAACAGAGAGAGCAATTGTTATTTGTCGCGATCGTTGATGGACTTGGACATGGAACTAAAGCCAATCTAGTTGCTCGTACTGCTAAAGATTATTTACAAAACATCTGGAATTATGATGTTTGTAATACCATGCTTCGTCTTCATGAAAAACTAAAAGGTAGTTTAGGAGCAGCAGTGGGATTAGGAATTTTAGACTTAGAAACAAATCAATTATCTTATACAGGAGTTGGCAATACAGTCGTTAGGATATTTCGCAGGCAAAAACAACAAAATTACTCAAAAAGACTTTATTCCACCGATGGTATTGTTGGGAGTAATATTCGTTATCCGGTTGAGCAAAAACTTCAATTAACTAAATTTGATATAATTCTTTTTTATACAGATGGAATCAAAGAACATTTCAGTCTAGAAGAATACCCCCTAATTTTCGCCGATGATCCCATGACAATTGTGAGCAAAATTTCCCGTCTTTTTGGTAAAAATCATGATGATGCTACCTGCATCGCTTTAAAGTAT
>JASJEK010000132.1 GCA_030064915.1 Xenococcaceae cyanobacterium MO_234.B1 | reverse complement strand
ATCTTGACTTTCTGAACTCTCATTATATGTTTTGTGTAATTATCAAGATTTATATTTACACAAAACGTCAACAAAGGCAATTTACTTGCCTTTGTTGTTGTTGTTGAATATATTTAATTAATGTTATATAATTAAATTTCCCAGAGCTGCTTGTCGGGACTGTCAGTTTCGTCATTTATGTACCCGCTCTAAAACCGAACCGAGAGAAATTACTCTACGTCCAAAAGACGAACATCTAGCTATTGTCAAAAGAAGAAAACAGCAAGAAACCAAAGAATGGTCAAAACAGTACAATCAACGTGCTGGGGTTGAAGGTACAATTTCTCAAGCTGTTCGTGGTTTTGGTTTGCGTTCTGCTCGTTATACGGGTTTAAGCAAGGTTCATCTACAACACATCCTAACGGCAACTGCAATGAATGCGATTCGTCTCTTTGCCTGGTTTGAGGGTGTGCCATTAGCTAAAACTCGCGTATCTTCTTTTGCTAAGCTAGCTCCTGATTAGCTGAGACAAATGGGGACTTATTTCGCGAACAGAAAACGCGAATTTATCTCTTATGTTAAGTTAATCAACAGTATCAGAAACTCAGTCGCCATGCCAAGTTTGATACCTTACTAATCTATGATGACAACCGAACCAATGCTCAAAAGACGATTACCAATCTGCTAGACGATTTAATTTAAAATATCATCAAATCAATCTAAATAAAATGCAGTTGATATTTTCCTTTACGGCTTAAAACCTTAATCTATAAATAGTCAACCCCTTGAGGTGTTTGTTTCGTACTCTAGCAACAACAAAAGAGGAATTAATGAATACGGAATATCCTTATCTAGAAGTGAAAAAGCCAGGCGTAGAAGAATACATATTTCAGCTAGAAGATATTATCAAAGCCAAAAATGAACATCGCCTGACTATCGGGCGCAGTCAGGATAACGATCTTGTCCTGCCCGATCCTGACAAAAAAGTCTCACGACAACACTGTATCCTAGAACGGTCCGCAGGTTATTGGTGGGTTGTAGATGAATCAAGTTCTAATGGTACTTTTGTCCAAAACGGCAACGCCACAGAAGTGGACGTACGCCAAAATGGTCGATATCAACTCACTGATGGCAATGTAATTTTAATTCTTAGCCGTTGGATTGAGCCAGATCGACCCGTTTTTTGGCAACTGACTTTTCGAGATCCGCAAAAGACTGACAGAGTTAGTGAATTTCAACTGCCCCCTCAATTTGAGTATAGTTTGTCTCAAGAGAAACTATTTCGCGTTACCTCCGTCGAACGAGAAGAAATTAACCTACGTCCTCTAGAACGGGATTTAATTCATTATATGGCTGAGCGGAATCAAGCTAACGAGCGACAGCCGGTAGTTTGTGGTTACGAAGAGCTAATTGAGGCTTTATGGAGCGAACCTTTTGGGAAAAATAACAATGACATTACCCGCCTCGTTTGGGGAATACGCAACAAAATTGAGTTGGATTCTGGACAGTCTAAAATTCTTCAGACAATCAAGGGAAGAGGCTACCTTTTAGCGCTTAATCTTCTTGATTAGCTTGTATTTGTTTTAGTTAGTTTTCCCAACTACTACTTGCTTCACAAAGGTCGAAAAAAATCCTAAAAAAGGTATTAATTCTCGCCTTGTCTGCTACTTTTTCGTTTAAGTTAGAGGTGAGTGCTACTATCACCTAATTACTATTTTTAGTTGCATCGAGGAAAAGAATTATGAATAACCCTCAACAGGAGCAGAATAACGACTCTGAATCAACAGAAGTAGGGAATTTGGTGAGTACAACAGAGTTGACTCTTGAAATGACTACAGAAGAGGTAGCTCAAGCTGTAAAAAACTCAGCTCATAATCGTTTCCATCGCTCTCGTAATTGGCAGTCAGGAGATGAACTTAAAAATGGGAAATATATTATTGAGAAAGAGTTAGGAAGAGGTGGTTTTGGTATTACCTATCTTGCTACCAGCGCTCGAGGTGAACTTGTGGTGATTAAAGTTCTTAAAGATGAATTGCTCGCTCGAGATGACTTTAATCAACTTGAGGAAGATTTTGTTAATGAAGCATATAAATTGAATCAGTTCAAACATCCGAATATAGTACCAATTATTGAAGTAATCAAAGACAATGGCTGCTGGTGCATTGTGATGGAGTACATTCAGGGTAAAACTTTAGAGGCTACTGTTGGCGAGCGAAATGACTATCTTTCCGAGGGAGAAGCTTTAAACTATATTAAACAAATTGGCGCAGCACTAAAGGAAGTTCACGCTCAAGGTTTATTACATAGAGATATTAAACCTCAAAACATTATGATTCGAGAAGATACTAAAGATGCTGTCTTAATCGATTTTGGTTTAGCTTTGAAATTTAATCGCAATCCAGTAGTAAATAGTGGTGGTTTGAGTCATGGTTATGCACCTTTAGAACAGTATCAACTTAACGTTATTTGGGATTACTATACAGATGTTTATGCCCTAGCAGCCACTCTTTATTTTGTGCTAACTAAAACTAAACCTATATCTGCTAAACAAAGAGCCAGTGCGAAGAAGTTAGTACCAGCAAAAGATTTAAATCCAGCCATTAGCCAATACCTGAATCAGGCGATCGAGCTAGGAATGTCCTTAGACCCCGCTAGTCGTCCAGAAACAATTAATATCTGGCTCGAGCTTCTCGAAAAAAATGAAAGAAATAGATTAACTTGGAAGGTTTTGTCAGTCTTGCTTCCTCTCGGTTTAGGATTATTTACAACTTATTTATTTTTTGAAAAAACCCCAATATCTTCTGATTGGGAATTAAAACTTGGTAAAAGTATCGAAAAAGAATGTACGATAAATGATTTACATATTTTAACTCAAAAATGCCATCACGAAAAGTATTTTTTTACGGGAAATAAAGGTGAGCAAACTATTATTGAAATGAACAGCGATGAAATAGATCCTCTTTTAATTTTGATGGATGCCAACGGCAAGGAAATTGCTAGAAATGATGATATTGATGTTAATAACCAAAACGCCAGAATCATTATAGAGTTGCCAAAAGATGGTATATACCAAGTAAATGCTCAGTCTTCCCAGGAGCAAGAATCAGGGACATACACCATAAGGAGAGTAACTGCAAATTAATCTCCAGTTCAATAGTTCAATAGCTTTAACCTCTCAGTTTTAATTAGTCGAATTGTCCGATAAATGAAAGCTTATAGCTTTCTGCTTAAATTGCTACAAATTATGATGATTACCTAAGACATCTCTCAATTTTTTAGTTCTATTTAATTCACTTTTTGCCCCAAAAACATGAACACTAAATTAATGATTGGAGTTTCAGCACTTCTAGCTACTTTTGCTTTGAGTAGTACAGCTACAAGCAAAGCTCTAGTGATACAAGAAAAAGCTTCCTTACACTCAAGTGCGGTTTTAGCTCAAAACTCTGAAGAACAAATTAGGATTGAAGTTTATGAAAAAGCTAATCCTTCAGTGGTGGCAATTTTTAACGGTGCAGGACATGGTAGTGGTTTTATTGTTAGCTCCGATGGTTTAATAATCACAAACTCCCACGTAATCGAAAATGCTCCAGCTACTGTCACCGTAATTTTAGCAGATGGAAGTCGAGCCTTAGCTGATGTGGTTGGTTTTGAAGCAAACGGCATGGATCTAGCTGCTCTGAAGATACGCGCTCGCACCGATCTACCAGCCATTGAATTAGCTGAACCCAATTCAATCAGGGTAGGACAGTCAGTATATGCGATTGGTACTCCTCTCGAGCTTAAACATAGAAATACTTTTACCTCAGGAGTTGTGAGCAGATTTGAGCCAGAAGCTGCGTTAATTCAGCACGATGCACCAATTAATCCTGGCAATTCTGGAGGGCCACTACTTAACTCTAATGGAGAGGTAATTGGCGTGAATACTTCTATCATATCTTATGGCGGGGGGGGAAACATTGGCATTGGTTTTGCTATTGCTGTAGAGTCGGTGCAGTCATTTTTAGTAGCAGTGCGGGAGGGAAATACTCCCCGTGTAGCTCAACGACAACAAGCTAATCCCAGTCAGCAATCAGCTAGCTTAACCTTAGATGGTCAGACAGTGGTGGGGGTTCTCACCAATGGCGATCGCGTTTTACCCAATAATAGTTATTTCGATCTTTATTCCCTCACGGGAAAAGCTGGTCAACGAGTGACTATAGAAATGAGCAGCGATCGCATTGACCCAGCTTTAATTTTATACGATCCAATTCGGCAAGAGGTGGTAGCACAAAACGACGACATTTCTGCCAATGATTTCAATGCCAAGCTAACTGCTACTCTACCAGAAGATGGCATTTACTATGTATTTGCTAATGTTTACGAGCAGAAAGAATCAGGAGAATACAGCATCCGCGCCACAGTCGAATGAGTATTTCGACCACAGTTTGAGAAAGGGAGAAAAACCAATGTTTAAACTATTATCGACCTTAGTAGGAACAGCGATCGCCTCGGGAGGGATTTCTTACTCTTCTGATGCTACGCTCCTGGCACAAGCCAATACCCAAGACATTCAGTTCATCTGTGCTTCTGGTTACGATCCGAGCAGCCAAAGGCGCGTTCCTACTACCTTCGCTTGGACTCCCAGAGGAAAAATCCCTATCATTCGCTGGAAATCGGACTGGAGCGCGAGTGCTGGCTATACTCCTGAGGTAAGGTGTGATGCCGTATCTTCCCGTTTCGATGAAGCTTATCAAAAGGGTACGTTAGTATATCTTACCAACGGCAGAATCAACAATCAGAAGGTAATTTGCACCACTAAAGAAGCTAATGATTGTGATACGCTGCTACTAACTTTACAACCAGAAGAAAATGAGTTGATAATTTTGAGACAACTTAATAATATTCTTCAAGGACGTGCTTCTGTTCCCTTAGAACAAAGTAGCCAAGAGCTAAAACATCCTGATGGTACTCCGCAAATTTATTTCGATTTAGATATAGAAACTTTTTTGGATACAGCACCCGTAGAGGAAGAATAATCTCTGGAAAAGACAGATTAGAAAATTCAATTTAAATACAATCTAGCTGCTATTTCTTTGATTTGCTTAAGACTGCCATAATACAATTGTCATCAAAAACAATGAATTTGAGCCTAAAGTTTAGCTCAATTCTTACCTATCAACGCTATTTTATGGGGAAAATTACGATGAAATTACCAACATTTATAGCAGTTGTCACCATAGGAGCGATCGCGGTTTCTGGGACTTTTTACAGCCTCGAGGGAGGAAACGCTAACCAAAATGATAGTCCCACTCAAAGCAAACAAGTTCAAGCAGATACACAAGTTCAAGCAGATACAGAATCAGTTCAGTTTATCTGTAATCAAGGCTACGATCCAGAGACTCAAACTAAAATTCCTACTACTTACGCCTGGACTCCTAGAGGAAAAATTTCTATAGTACGCTGGAAATCGGACTGGTTTGAAGGTGCTGGCTATACTCCCGAACGGCGATGCAGTGAAGTCTCGCCCCGATTTGAGCGAGCTTACCGAAACGGCAACCTAAACTATCTTACCAACGGCAGACTTAATAATCAAAAAGTGATTTGTGCCGTTCGTGAAGAAGGCGATAATTGCACTGACAACACCTTACTGTTTACCTTAAATGACAAGTCACAAAATAACGAGAGAAAAGTTCTTGATGAACTTAATAGCATTCTTCTAGGTAATGCCAGAAAGCCAATAAACCAAAGTAGCGAACAACAGAAACATCCTGATGGTACTGAGAAAATTTATATCGATTTAGATATAGAAACTTTTTTGAATACAGCCCCCGTAGAGAAAGAATAAGTCGATTTGACCAGCCCTCCTGCTTCCTCTAGACCTCTTGCATTCATTAAATCTCAAATCAAAATGGTAATGTACGGATAATGTACGGGCGATGCGCTCTTCGCGGATACCAAGGTTTTTGGGAATGGGTGCAAAAAGTCTAATCCCTACCCACTTATTACTAAATTTTTCAAGCAATGAATCCTATCCGTCTTAGCCTTGTAGTTAGTCTCAGTAGCATACTAGCACTGCCGTTGCTCAACGCTTGCACTCCGCTTTGGGCAAATAACAATAGTGTATCTAGAGAAAGTGTAGAGAAGCTAAACAACGATAGCCTACAACAAATAGCCCAAGCAATTACTGTTAAAGTCCTGTCAGGAGATAATGGAGGCTCAGGGGTATTAATTGCTAGATCGGGGCAAGATTACACAGTTGTTACCAATGCCCACGTTATCATTCCTGGAAAACCTTATCGCATTCAAACTCCCGATGGTAATCTTCATGAGGCCACCTTAATTACTCAAAACGACTCAGTGGCAGGAAACGACGTAGCACTCTTACAGTTTCGCGCACCAGAAGATTACACTGTAGCCGAGATTGACAATAACTCAAATTTAACATCAGGAGAAGAAGTATTGGCAGTTGGGTATCCTTACAATAGTGAACAACTGCAATTTACTAGGGGAGAAATTTCCTTTCTCTCAGATAAACCAATAGAAGGTGGATATAGTATTGGCTACAGCAATAATATCCAGCAGGGCATGAGTGGTGGTGCAATTCTCGATCGACAGGGAAAGCTGATTGGTATTAACGGCAAAACAGCTTATGCGATTTTAGAGCGAGCTTATTGGTTTAATGATGGCTCTCGCCCGACAACAGAACAATTGCAACGAATGCGGGAAGTTTCCTGGGGCTTACCGAGCGAGACGATTACGGCGATCGCGTCTCAACTAGCAATACTACCGAAAACTTCCTCTCAAAATCTAACGGGAATAGCAGCGCAGGTAGACAAAATTGCCGAAAAAATTACGGTACTAATTAATTTACCCAATGGCAATGGTTCGGGAGTTATTATTGCACGACAAGGAGATACTTACTCCGTTCTGACAGCAGCTCATGTAGTTAAAAATCAGCATCAGTCCACACTAATGACTCACGACAATAAGTCCTATTCGATTGCTCCAGCGAAGGTTAAGGTTTTGCCAGGAGTAGATTTAGCGGTAGTTCAGTTTACCAGCGAGCGAGACTATCAAGTAGCAACTTTAGGTAAATACAACTTAGAAGTAGAAGAAAAAAGCTGGATTTTCTTGTCGGGATTTCCTGGAGTCGAAAGCAAATCCCCGAAACAACCTGAACGCCGATTGACAGGAGGAACTGTTTACAGTAGAGAAAGAGGTGCTATTCAGGCTATAAATTTGGAGTCTCTCACTGATGTTAATGGATACGAACTAGTTTATAGTAATTTATCTCAAGGAGGAATGAGTGGTGGAGCAGTTTTAGACAGTCGCGGACGCTTGATTGGGATTCACGCTGCTGCCGAAGGGGAACAAATACTTCAAGAATCTAGCTTAGCTGAGTTTAATCTAGGTCGAAGCTTGGGCGTACCGATTGCTACATTTTTGGGAGTGGCAGAACGGGCTAACTTAAAACCACAATGGCTATCAGTAGAAACCGATAAACCTACTAAGCTGGATGAATCAAAAGTTAAGACGATTCGGGAAAGTTTATTTGTTTTTTCAACCCCTTCTGAGGATGCCACAGCAGTCGATTGGCTCAACTACGGAAATCAACTGTGGCGTGCTGAACGTTATCAAGAGGCGATCGCTGCCTTTGATAAAGCGATCGAAATTCAACCAGACTTTTACCAAGCTTATTATGCCAAAGGTATAGCTTTAATTTATCAGGAAAAAGACCGAGATGCCGTTACTGCTTATACCAAAGCTCTAGAAATTAATTTCCGATTCTATGAGGCACGGCGAGAGCGGAGTGCTAGTTTCTTTAGGTTGGAGCGATATAATGAAGCTCTGGCAGACATCGAACAAGCTATTACTCTTCAACCGAATGACTGGAATCTTTATCTACTTAAATCTAACATTCTACTTCAATTATTTCGCACTGATGAAGCAATAGAAGCAGCTAATGAGGCGATCGCTCTTAATTCTGACCATCCTTTTGCCTACCAACAACGCGGGTTGGCTTACGAGCGGTTAGGACAACTAGATCGCGCCCTTGCTGACTATAACCGCGCCCTAGAAATCAATCCTGAGAATGCTAGTACATACTTTCTCAGAGGTTCTTTTTACAACGAATTACAAAACCCGCAAAAAGCTCTTGCCGATTTTAATCGTGCTATAGAAATTAATCCCGAATTTTATTATTTTTACATTCTTCGTTCCAATACCTACTTTGCTCTAGAGCAATACGATCGAGCTTTTGCCGATTTAGAACAAGCTACAAAAATTGAGCCTGAATTCCCTCTAGTCTACGAACAAAAAGGATTGTTGTACAGAGAGCTAGGAGAATACGAGCGAGCCATTACTGAATATACACAAGCGATTAAAGTCGATCCTGAATACAGAGAAGCCTATGACGAACGAGGTATCACATACAACATCTTAGGAAAATATGAGCAAGCGATCGCCGATTTAACCCGCGCTCTCGAACTTGAACCCGAACACGCTAATGCCTATTTGTACAGGCATTCAGCAAATTTTCCAGCATATCGAAATTTAACTGGACGAGAAGTTTCCGATCGAGAAAGCTACCATTTCAGAGGTTCTGCTTATGGCTCTTTAGGCAAATTCGACCAAGCGATTGCTGATTTTAGCGAAGCGATTAAAATCAATCCCGAATATTATCTTACCTATCCTTTACGAGGTTTAGCTTATCGATCCTCAGGAAAATATGAAGAAGCACTAGCAGACTTTTCCCGAGCTATTGAGCTTATGAATAAATCTGATGCTGTTAAAGCAGAGGTTTATGCAAAGGTTTATAATTTGCGGGGTGAACTTTACTTCCAGTTAACAGAGTACGAGCGAGCCGTTTCTGACTACACCCAAGCGATTAAGCTCGCTCCAGAAGATGTAACTGCTTACAAAAATCGAGGTAGGGCTTATGCCTCTTTAAAAAAATACGATAAAGCCATTGCTGATGCTACCAAAGTCATCGAAATTAATCCTGATGATGGGGAAGCTTATCGACTACGAAACATTGTTCATTTCGAGTTAGAAGAATATGACAGAGCCATTGCTGATGCTACCCTTGCCATTGAGATTAATCCTCAGCACCCTGTAGCTTACTGGCTAAGAAGCAGAGCTTACTGGGAATTAGCAAAATACCCTCGAGTAATCGTTGATGCCACCAAAGCGCTCGAACTCAATTCTCAATATAGCAAAGCCTATTTTATAAGGGGTAATGCTTATTACAAACAGAGAAACTACACAGCAGCATTAAGTGATTATGAAGCAGCGATCGCTCATTCGGAAAACTTCTGGCCAGCCTACGTTAATATTGGCTTAATTCAGTACGAAACTGGAAATATCAATGTAGCGATCTCCAGGTGGCAAAAAGCTTTAGAAATTAGTTCTGAAACCGCTGAACCGCAACTGGCACTGGCTGCTGCTCTCTATACTCAAGGCTCTGAGGAACAGGGATTAGAAATGGCAAGGGTAGCAATAAACAAAAATTCTCGCTTAACCGATACAGATTACCTCAAGACAAATCTCTGGGGCGAGCAGTTGATTACATCCGTGCAAGCTTTATTCAAAGATTCTCGACTGCAAGCTGACAACCGTTAGAGCAAATTCAGATTGAGTCTCGCCCATTAACAAGAGACTTGGTCATCGAACTGACGTTTTATACTAAATCTGATTCTCATATCCTACTCAATACTGTTCGGTTAAGAACCAAAACTAAAGAGTGGAGTGGGAAGTCAGAAGTCGTGATGTCACCCACCCCTAACCCAACCCACCCCCGCCCCTCCCAGGAGGGGAGCCAGGAGGGGAAGTCAGAAGTATTGATGGGTAAAGCTTTGAAGATTTTGTAACTGGTGGGTTATTTCCGCCGCGCTGCACTAGTAGTTTGTCAAGATTGATTTGACGATCAAATTAATTTTACATAACTACTTATTTAAACTACTTATCTTAATAGAAGTGTATTTCACGCTTTTCGAGAACCGCTATAGTCCCTAAGTACTCTTACCTAGGAAAATTGTTTATTTTAATGAAGTTAGATTAAGAAAGATGACTTTTATGAATTTATTTCTAGATAACTTTCTGATAATTCTTATAATATTTAATTATAAAGGATTCATTGATTTGTAATAAAAGCTGCGTTTATTATATTTTTTTGTTGATCCCTGATATTTTTATCTTGACAGCTCAATTTATAATCAATCTCCTAAATTTGTCACAAAGAGGTAACGAAAAATGAGAGCTTCATCTCCTGCTCATCTGGGAAAATCCATAGCTTTAGCAATTGTGTTAGCGGTGACCAGCATTGGGGTGATTATAATGATGAGTGTTGCTAGCGGTCTAATCTAAAACTCCTTAGATCAAACTTCTCTTAAATGAATACTGCTATCGAACTAGACTCTGTTGATCTGGCGTTAGCTTTGGGGATAATGGGAATGACAATTGCTTTATCCCTATGGCAGAAATTAGGATTAGAAAAACAGTTAGCTTGGGGAACAGGACGTTCTTTGCTACAACTGTTGGTAGTAGGATATGTCTTGGATTTAGTTTTTGCGATCAATAACTGGTTAGCTGTGGTGGGGATAATCATCGTCATGTTATCCATTGCAGCTATAGTTGCTCGCAATCGTATTGATCGCAAAATTAAGGGTATATTACCTTTAGTCTGGCTCTCCTTGCTGAGTAGTACCACCCTGACTCTAGGTTATATTATTGTTTTCATTATTCAGCCTCTTCGTTGGTATGAACCTCAATATCTGATACCTCTTACAGGAATGATCTTGGGAAATGCCATGAATGGGGCTGCTTTAGCGGGCGATCGCCTGGTGAAGGGAATTAAACAACATCGCCTAGAAATTGAAACCCATCTTTCCCTTGGGGCGACTCCTAAAGAAGCCATTTTTAGCCATCAGAAAGAAGCGATTCGTACTAGCTTAATCCCGACTTTGAATAACATGATGGTAGTAGGGTTAGTAACTTTACCAGGAATGCTTACAGGTCAAGTAATAGCAGGAAGCAATCCCTTAAATGCAGCTTCTTATCAAATTTTAATTCTGTTTGCTATTGTTGGAACAAATTTAATAGCAACTTTGCTAGTTACAGAAACTGTTTACCGACGATTTTTTAATCAAGAAATGCAGTTAACTATTAATAGTTAACTATTATCAGTTAACTATTATCAATTTCTGATTTGGCTTGTTGCCAAAGGGCTTCTAACTCTTCTATGTTATAAGTTGTAAGAGGCTGTTCTGCAAAGGATTCCATTATTGACAGACGTTGAATAAAACGGTGGTTTGTACCTTGTAAAGCTTTACTGGGGTCGAGTTCATACCAGCGAGCCAGATTAATAATGGTAAATAACAAATCTCCTAATTCTGCTTGTTGATGGGCTTTATCTGAAGTGGTTAAAGCCTCTTTAAATTCGGTTAATTCTTCGTTAAATTTTTCCCAAACCCCCTCTATATTTTCCCATTCAAAACCAGCAAGTGCAGCCTTTTTTGATATTTTCATTGCTGAGGTCAGAGGTGGTAAAGTTCGAGCATAACGACGCAATTTATTGCTCAATAATTGAGCTTGTTCTGGGGTTTCTCCTTTCTCTTTTGCCTTAATTTGTTCCCAATTTTTATTAACTTCTTCGGCACTATTAACTTCTACATTTCCGAAGACATGAGGATGGCGACGAATTAACTTTTCAGTAATTCCTTGGGCTACTTCTTCTAGAGAAAAATGTTTATTTTCTTGAGCAATTTGTGCTTGTAATACTACCTGTAATAATAAGTCTCCTAATTCTTCTGCGATCGCATTTTGGTCATTACTTTGGATCGCATCTATTGCCTCATAAGCTTCTTCTATTATATAAGG
>JASJEK010000131.1 GCA_030064915.1 Xenococcaceae cyanobacterium MO_234.B1 | reverse complement strand
GTTTCAGTAATATTTCTGCAATCTTATGTATTTCGCTTAGGACTTTTTCGTCATGGTTGCGTTATTTGTGTAATTGTTTAATTACACTTTTCTCTTTATTCAACGAATTCAGAATGAGATATTGCGATCGCGACTGCAAGGAGCGAACCCCTCGTTCTTGTACTTGTAACTAAATTCAGAGTGAATCCCTGATTTGACAAATCTGACTAGATATTATATATTAGGCAGCTTTTTTATTGCCTTATAACTTTACTAATTTATGAAGAGTTGATGAAGTTAGTAAGTTACCCCTTTTTTACCCAGTTGGTTATGTGTAAATAATGGAAAAGTGAGCGAAATTTGAGCGAGCATGAGCTTATGGGAAGCGGGGGGAGTAGTGAAAACTCCTGTCCCGTAAAGAATAGATATAAATCGGGATGACAGGATTTGAACCTGCGACCCCCGCTTCCCGAAAGCGATGCGCTACCAAGCTGCGCTACATCCCGTTACCAAGACTTATCGTAACATATACTTCCTAAGAGAAAAATTGCTTTTACACCTTTCTAATAAAATAAAAAGGGTAACTCAGATGTATATTGGAGTAGTTAGGGAGTGGTAGTTAAGCCTGATTGGTTACGAGTCAAAGCACCACAATGGCAGCGTGTTGGTAGTGTCAAAGAAATTTTAAGAGATTTAAATTTAAATACAGTTTGCGAAGAAGCTTCTTGTCCCAATATTGGAGAATGTTTTAATGTAGGTACTGCTACTTTCCTTATTATGGGGCCTGCCTGTACACGTGCCTGTCCTTATTGCGATATTGATTTTGAAAAAAAACCTCAAGCTCTCGATCCAAGTGAACCAGTAAGACTAGGAGAAGCAGTAAGAAGACTGCAACTAAATCATGTTGTTATAACTTCCGTTAATCGAGATGATTTACCTGATGGTGGTGCTACTCAATTTGTTCGTTGTATTGAAGAAGTACGTAAAGTTTCTCCCAATACCACTATTGAAGTTTTAATTCCTGACTTGTGTGGTAATTGGGAAGCTTTGAAAATTATCCTTCAAGCTGAACCAGAAGTTCTCAATCATAACACGGAAACTATACCTCGCCTTTATCGTAAAGTACGTCCTCAAGGCAATTATCAGCGATCGCTAGAATTGCTGCAAAAAACTAGAGAGTTAGCACCTTGGACTTATACTAAATCGGGTATTATGGTTGGCTTGGGAGAAACAGAGGCAGAAGTCAAAACTGTAATGCAAGATTTACGGAATGTAGATTGTGATATTTTAACCATCGGACAATATTTGCAACCATCTCAAAAGCATTTAGGAGTAAAAGAGTTTATTACTCCCGAACAATTTAAGATTTGGCAAACTTTTGGCGAGTCTCTGGGATTTTTACAGGTTGTTTCTACTCCTTTAACCCGCAGTTCTTATCATGCAGAACAAGTTAGAAAACTTATGAAATCTCATCCTCGAACTAAATCTTAACTTTAGGATAATTTTCTCACCATAACTATTAGTTGTTTAGATAAACTTACGTAATTTTACGTAAGTTTATCAGTAAATGTGCGTATTTTGGAACCCAAAAAGACTAATAGTAATAAAAATATTATAGAGTTAAAGAGAACTTAATAATAAAACAAGAAATAGGTTATTGAATCAATAGCTCAATTCCTAGGCATCGCTGAATAGAATGGTTCAACAATTTATTCAGCAACACTGAAAAGTGTTCTCTAACTTACGTAATTTTACGTAAAAACATTTGCTGATGTTAGCATGTTTTTGCAAATAAATACTAACACTAATAAGGATAATATTAAGAATAATTTCTAAAAATTATTTTCGGGAACATTTTTAACCTTATGACCTTCTTACCGTGAATTATCGTGAAGACTTAACTGTTATTAACTGTTAAAGGTGTTTTCTATTTATGTACTATGGATAAGTGTTTTAAGCTAGAGAATTCCCGAAACTCCTGCTGATTCTAGACTTAAAAAAAAGTTTTCAGAATGTTCTTTTTTAAGTCTAACTTGGGCAATCTAATCATGAGAGGAGTGATTCCTCCCAATTTTCATACCGATTCGTCATTGAGAAATTATTTATGTTAGCCAGTTCACTATACGTTGAAACCAAAGAAACCAATAGTGCTTCTAATTATGATCTAGAAGATATAGAAGAAAATAACTATAGGTCTAATAAATTAACTGATGATTTAGTAGAACTTGACCTTGATTCTGTAGAATCAGAAACCTCTTCTAGAAGAGGAAGTCGTACTACGACGGATTTGGTTAGATTATATTTGCAAGAAATTGGGCGAGTTCCCTTACTAGAAAGAGATGAAGAAGTTTCTGAAGCACAAAAAGTTCAACGTCATATTCAGATATTAGAACAACGAGCAGAAGCTGCGGAGAAAGGAGACGAAATATTAGCAGAATTCGTAAAATTAATTAATGTTCACGATCGCCTAGTTACACAACTCAGTCATCGTCCTTCCCTAAGAAGATGGTCACAAGCTGTAGGAATTGAGATTCCCCAACTCAAGGAAATTTTAGCAAGAGGAAAACAACGCTGGGCAGAATTAATCGGATGTGGTGTCAAAGAGTTAGAGAGGATTCAACGAGATGGAATCCGTGCTAAGGAACATATGATCAAGGCAAATTTACGTCTTGTAGTATCTGTGGCGAAAAAGTATCAAAACCGTGGTTTAGAATTACTAGACTTAATTCAAGAAGGAACGTTAGGTCTAGAAAGAGCTGTAGAAAAGTTTGACCCTACCAAAGGTTATCGGTTTAGTACCTATGCTTATTGGTGGATTCGTCAAGGAATTACTAGAGCGATCGCAACTCAAAGTCGCACTATTCGCCTTCCTGTCCACATTACTGAAAAACTCAATAAGATCAAAAAGGCGCAGCGTAAAATATCGCAAGAAAAGGGACGGACTCCTCGTATTGAAGATTTGGCTCAAGAGTTGGATATGACAGCAGCTCAAATCCGAGAAGTATTGTTGCGTGTACCTCGTTCTGTTTCTTTAGAAATTAAAGTAGGTAAAGAAAAAGATACCGAGTTAGGAGATTTATTAGAAACAGAAAGTGCTTCTCCCGAAGAAACTTTGATGCGAGAATCTTTACAAAAAGATTTACAGTGTCTCTTATCAGAATTAACTACTCGTGAAAGAGAGGTCATTCAAATGCGCTTTGGTTTTGGTGGAGAAAAACCCTTTTCCCTAGCAGAAATTGGTCGCTGTTTAGAACTATCTCGCGAACGAGTTAGACAAATTGAAGCTAAAGCCTTACAAAAGTTAAGACAGCCTCGTCGGAGAAATATGATTCGAGATTATTTAGAATCTCTAAGTTAAAAAAAGAATGAGGGATCAGAGATGAAGCATCGGTAGATTTTCTGGAGCATTCATCTCTAAATCCTAGATTTATTGCAAACTATCTTGGGTATTGCGACGAGTATAAGGATTCCAAGTAGTAAGCTCTTGACTAGAATAAGATGCTAAAAGTCTAGCGCGATCGCTGTCTGTTAAACCTTTAACCATTGTAAAGTCTGCCCCTGCGATATTAACTAGGTTACTTAAATCGGCTCCTGTTAAATCCGCAGCCCTTAAATCGGCTCCTTTTAATTCGGCATTGCCTAAACGAGCATTACGTAAAGAAGCACCTGTGAGGAAAGCTTTTTGTAAATTCGCACCACTTAAAGAGGTATCGTCTAAGATAGCTTCTGTTAAATCTGCTCCACTGAGATAGGCTCCAATTAATTTTGCTCCTGTGAGGTCAACTCCTCTAAGATGGGCCGTGTTAAGATAAGCCCCGTTAAGCTTTGCCCCAGGACCGACTGCGCCAGAATTCTGATAAGAGAAAGTATCAGGAAAAATTGTCCCAGAGTCATAAACAGTAAGATTGAGCGTTACATCCTTGAGGTTGGCATTAGTTAGATTGGCTCCACGTAAGTCCCCTCGATTGAGGTATGCTCCTTCTAGGTTGGCTCCTGCTAGGTTCGCCCCTTTGAGGTTCACTCCTCGTAAATCGGCTTTTTGGAGATTAGCTCCAGTTAAATTTGCCTGAGCTAAATTTCCATTAGTTAAAGTCGTAGCGCTGAGATTTACTTGTTCGAGATTTACTCCCATAAGAGCGATCGCGTATAAGTCTAGTTTACTAAAATCTGCACCAGCTAGACTTACTCCTAATTGAACTTTATTTAAAATATCTAATGTTGTTAAAGTTGTTAAAGGGGACATAGCTTGAGATTTTTTTAATCAGGTTAATAAAAAAGTCCTCCTTACTATAGAGGACTTACACTGATGAAAATTGAATAATTATTGAAATCTTAACCAATTACTTCCTTAGCTTTGGCAACCACGTTATCTACATTGAAGCCAAAGTTCTCTAGAGCAACACCACCAGGAGCAGAAGCCCCAAAGGTATCGATACCGACAATTGCACCATTATCACCTGTATAACGCTGCCAACCGAAAGTAGTACCAGCTTCTACTGCTACACGGTTTTTAATTGCTTTAGGTAGTACTGATTCTTTGTATTCTTCGCTTTGCGCTTCAAATAATTCCCAACAAGGAATAGAAACTATGCGGACTTTCTTGCCTTCTGCTTTGAGGATATCTGCTGCTTTAACGCAAAGTTGTACTTCACTACCAGTACCAATCAAAATAAGGTCTAATTCGTCGGGAGCAAAGCCACAAGATAGGACATAACCGCCTTTTTCTGCTTTCTCGATAGAAGAGCCTTCTAACTGTGGTAAACCTTGACGAGAAAGAGCTATGAGAGTGGGGGTAGATTTGCTTTCTACTCCCACTTTATAAGCTGCGGAAGTTTCATTTCCATCAGCAGGACGGAATACGTTGAGATCAGGAATCATCCGTAAAGAAGCAACGTGTTCTACAGGCTGGTGGGTAGGACCATCTTCTCCTACTGCAACAGAGTCGTGGGTCATTACCCAGATAACTCTGGCTTCAGAAAGGGCAGATAAGCGAATGGCATTACGCATATAGTCGGTGAAGACTAAGAAAGTTGCTCCGTAAGGAATTAAACCACTCTTATGCAGAGCAATCCCGTTACAGATTGCACCCATTGCGTGTTCGCGCACACCAAAGTGCAAATTACGCTCTCCGTAAGCACCTTTTTGGAAATCCCCAGTACAATTGAGATGGGTTTTATTAGAAGGAGCGAGGTCAGCAGAGCCACCAATCAATTCGGGGAGAGTTTCTGCGATCGCATTTAAGATTTTACCAGAGAGGTTACGGGTAGCATCTGCTTTATCTGCTGGGGTATAAGTAGGTAAGCAAGCATCCCAATTAGCAGGAAGTTCCCCACTAACCATACGCTCTAAGAGAGCAGCATCTTCAGCATATTTAGCTTTGTAGTCAGCAAAAGTTTGATTCCATGCTGCTTCCGCTTCTGCACCACGATCGACTGCTTTACGGAAACGAGCTAAGGCATCATCAGGAACGACAAATTCAGGATATTCCCAACCCAGATTTTCCCGAGTTAATCTAACTTCATCTTTTCCTAAAGCAGAACCGTGAACCCCATAAGTATTTACTTTGTTGGGAGAGCCATAACCGATAAGAGTGGTAATCTTAATAAAAGATGGTTTATCAGTAACTGCTTTGGCTGTTTCAATAGCTTTGGCTATCTCATCAAGACTGTTGTTATCTTCACCGTTGCCCCTTTCTACGTGCTGTACGTGCCAGCCATAGGCTTCAAAACGCTTGTTAACGTCTTCAGTAAAGGCAATATCGGTACTTCCTTCGATCGAGATGCTATTGTCATCGTAAAGAACAATCAACTTCCCTAAACCAAGGTGTCCAGCTAAAGATGCAGCTTCACCAGAAATTCCTTCCATATTACAACCATCCCCTGCAATCACATAGGTGTAGTGATCGATGATTTTAGAGTCTGGTTTATTAAATTTGGCAGCAAGATGAGCTTCTGCCATTGCCAACCCAACGCCGTTAGCAACACCTTGTCCTAGAGGACCAGTAGTTACTTCTATCCCTTTTGTAACGTGATTTTCGGGGTGTCCAGGTGTTTTAGAACCCCACTGACGGAATTGCTTGATATCTTCAAGACTAACGCTGTCATAGCCAGTTAGATACAGTAGAGCATACTGCAACATACAACCATGACCCGCAGATAGGACAAAGCGATCGCGATTCAACCAATTAGGATTTTTGGGGTTGTAGCGCATAATGCGTTCCCAAAGGACAAAAGCCATTGGAGCAGCCCCCATAGGCAGTCCTGGATGTCCGGAATTAGCTTTTTCTACGGCATCTATGGCTAAAAAGCGAATTGAATTAATACAAAGTTGTTCTAGTTCTAGTGACTGGGTGGCAACTACCATAATTGTTATCTAACTAAACTACGATAAATAATTATTTGAGCTTTCTCAAACCTGATGGTTGTGGGTTGCCCAAGGCTTATACCTATCATCCCATTCTTGGGATCGACGGGCAAGGTTCAATTATTTTTTAGCTAATGGCTAATAGCTAATGGCTTTAGTTTGGTGCTATATCAGGTGACACCTTTTTAAATGCCAATGTAACATTGTGACCCCCAAAACCAAAAGAATTAGATAGAGCAACTGCTACTTCTAATTGTCTGCTTTGGTTGGGGATATAGTCTAAATCGCATTCTGGATCGGGGCACTCTAAATTAATCGTGGGGGGAACTCGATTATTGGCGATCGCCATTAGGGTAGCAACTGCTTCAATTCCCCCTGAACCACCCAACAAGTGACCTGTCATTGACTTGGTAGAACTAATTGCTACATTATAAGCACTTTTACCTAGAGCTTTTTTGATAGCTTTAGTTTCGGTGGAATCGTTAGCAGGGGTGCTAGTTCCATGAGCATTAATATAATTTACGGTTTCAGGAGCTAGATTAGCATCCTTAAGAGCCAGTTCAATTGCTCTAGCTGCCCCTAAACCTTCTGGGACAGGAGAAGTCATATGATAAGCATCACAAGTCATTCCATAACCAACAATTTCTCCATAAATTTTCGCCCCTCGATTTAGAGCTTGCTCTAATTCTTCCAGAATTAAAATTCCTGACCCTTCTCCCATGACAAAACCATCCCGATCGCGGTCAAAGGGACGACTCGCACTCCCGGGGTCATCATTCCGAGTGGATAAGGCTTTAGCAGAGGCGAAACCAGCACAGGACAAAGGAGTGATTGCTGCTTCTGTGCCACCACAGATCATAGTATCCGCATACCCTCTTTGGATTAGACGAAAGGCATCCCCAATGGCATGAGAGCCAGCAGCACAAGCGGTTACGGTGCAAGAATTAGGTCCTTTAGCTCCTGTATGAATTGCCGTTAAACCAGCAGCCATGTTAGCAATCATGGCAGGGATAGTAAAAGGACTAACTTTTCTTGGTCCTTTGGTGAGGAGAACTTCATTTTGTGTTTCCATCACCTGAATTCCTCCTACGCCAGTACCAATTACTACTCCTACTCGGTCAGCGTTGAGCTCATTAATGACAAATTGAGCATCGGTAATAGCTTGTTTACTGGCTGCGATCGCAAACTGAGCAAAACGATCAATGCGCTTTGCTTCTTTTTTTTCTAAATAGTCGTGCGGTTCAAATCCTTTTACCTCAGCAGCAATCTGACAAGGATGTTGGGAAGCATCAAACAGGGTGATTTTATCAAAGCCATGACGGCCATTTAATAAATTTTCCCAATATTCTTGGAGATTATTGCCAATAGGAGTAACTGAACCCAAACCAGTTACCACTACTCTTCTATTTTGCCAATTTGCCATTTTACCTCTCTAATTCTTGTGCCAGAATGCTGCCTTTGTTATGTCTTAATTAATTATCAAGATTAATTAAAATTATGCAGTTGTTTCTATATTGGAACTAATATAATCTACTGCTTTTCCCACAGTATCTATTTGTTCTGCTGCTTCATCAGGAATTTCTATATCAAATTCTTCTTCTAGTGCCATTACTAACTCTACTGTATCGAGAGAATCAGCTCCCAAATCGTTAGCGAAGCTAGCTTCTGCCTTTACTGTGTCTTCATCTACTTCTAGTTGCTCAACAACTATTTTTTTGACCCGTTCGAATATTTCTTGATTCATTGATTTTTTTTGCCGCTAGATACCTCATTTTTAGAATCTGAGGAGGAAACGGGGCGGTTTCTGCCGTTTCCTAATAGAACAGTTATTGTTTAAGATCAGCATTTCTCATCTTATCTGAAAGAGGGACAATTCCAACCACCAGAATATGCGTTTATTAAATTGTCACTAATGTAGTAGTTGCCATCTCTATGCTTACGACAAACTATTTGATTACGCAACAGAGAATAGAAATCCTTTAGAGTAAGTCTATTTCACAGCTAAAATTACGGTAAAAGTAGTGCCTTGATTTTCTTTACTTTCAACAGCTATTTGTCCTTGATGATTTTCTACAATAGCTTTAGCGATCGCAAGTCCTAGTCCTGCACCAGTACTAATAGTTTCTTGACGAGAACGGGCAGGATCAACTCGATAAAAGCGATCAAAGATATAGGTTAATGCGGTTTCAGGAATTCCCTTACCAGTGTCTTTGACTTTTACTTGTACATAGTTTTGACCATGTTCTCTCCCTCGTCTAGTAACTTCGGGTTTATCCATTAGGCTCAATTCAATTTCTACCTTGCTGGAATCATTGCTGTGTTCGATCGCATTGGCAATTAGATTAGTAAATAGACGGGCTAAACTATCTTCATCTCCCTTAACTACAAAAATATCTTCTAGTTCAGAATTATCTGGTTCAATAATTTCTAAATTAAGATTAATGTTTTTCGCTGCTGCAATAGTACGTTGTTCTTCTATTACTTCTATGAGTAAACCATCTAGAGGAACATCTTGCCAATTCATATTCACTATGCCACTATCCGAGCGAGCCAGAAATAGTAGATCGTTAACTAAACGTCCTAATCTTTGAGTCAATCTTTCGATAACTCGTAGTTGCTGCTGTTGTAGTTGAGGCTCTGCTTCAGGATAAGCTAAAGCCATTTGGACATTGGTTTGAATTGTGGCAATGGGATTACGCAATTCATGGGAAGCATCGGCGGTAAACTGTTTGAGACTAGAGTAAGAATCTTTCACTGGTTGGATCGCAATTCCTGATAACCACCAACCAATAGCACCGACAGATAACACCATTAACCCAATACCAATAATTAAGTCTCTGGTTAGTTGACGAATGGGTCGAGTAACTTCAAACCAGGGGTGACTGACTCTTAAGTAGCCTAAAGTTTTTTTTTCAACCTTAATTGGTTTGACAATTTGGCGGAAAATGCGCTCTCGTGAAACAGTAACAGTTTCTCCCTGACGCTGGAAATGTAAGGGAATATCTAAAGGTTCAGCAAAGGTTGACCACAGTAATTCACCTTCGGGATTAAACCATTCTAAATCAATGCGATCGTCTTCTACTGCTTCTACGTTGTAACGAAAGCTAGCGACAACATTTACCTTGTAGTCTTTGGGTTGGGCTGCAATGGGTTGAATCACAATAGAACGTTCTACTACTTCTATAACGTGCTTGAGAGTATCATCAATACGGTCTATTAAGGTATAGCGTACATAAAGATACACTCCCGTAGCAAATAGCAGTAAGAGTATTCCTGTAACGATTGTGTACCAGACTGCTAAACGACGACGAGTAGATTGAAACAATATATTCATCAACAATTAACCAGCAAGCATTTACAATACTTACAATGCAGATAATAAACTGATTTAATAATTATGCAAGACTTTTTTGAAAATGTTGCTCGCTATCCACGGTATTTGATAAGTTTGATTTTGGGCATTTTTTGGGCATTTTTTGAAAAATTAGCTCCTTTTCTCAAAAATCCTATCACCGCAGTCGCTCTTGTTGGGTTGGGAGTAGGAACATTTGCTTTTCTTTACTTGACTTTAGAAGCTATGTTGGGATTGAGTTAAAAAACTTACCCTTATGATATCGTCTTTAAAATGATTCCTCTCAGGGATGACAATCCAACACAAACAACTCCCATTATTGTTTATATCCTGGTCACTATTAATATAGTTGTATTTTGGCATCAATTAAGCTTAGGTTCTAACATAGAGGAGTTTTTTCAGCTTTATGCTGTAATTCCGCAACAGTTAAGTGATAGTTTAGATGGAGTCAGATCAAGTCAATCTTTTCCTGAAATCCTTACTCTGATTACTTCTCAGTTTCTTCATGGGGGATTAATGCACATTGGCTTTAATATGCTGTTCCTCTTGACTTTTGGCAATAACATCGAAGATGATCTGGGTCACTTTAAATTTTTATTCTTTTACTTAACTTGTGGGGTTTTAGCTGGTTTAACTCATTGGTTTTTTGGGATGGAATCTACCGTTCCTACTATTGGCGCATCAGGTGCGATCGCAGGAGTGATGGGAGCATATATTATTAAGTATCCTAGGGCGCAAATCTTGACTTTAATCCCCCTGGGTTTTTTTATCACTACTGTGAGAATTCCTGCTGTCTTCTTTCTCGGCTTCTGGTTTCTGCAGCAAGCCATTAATAGTGTAGTTTCTTTGGGAATGCCTGAAGCTATGACAGGAGTAGCATATTGGGCCCACGCAGGGGGGTTTGTTTTCGGCGCAATTCTTGGTCCTTTAATGGGTTTAATGAGCGATCGCTAGTCGGTTACATATTAATTTCGATAAAAACACTGATCAGTAATCAGTAATCAGTGAATTAGTTATATTCACATTCCTAGGCGGTTTTCACTACCTTGAAGGAGAATAAACCGTCTATATCATACATTGCAATAATATTTAATATTTTGTTACATTTATTTACACAAACCACAAAACACAGTATAGGAAACAAACCATGTTCACTCTTCTTCTCAGTCTCTTTCTCATCGGTTGGGTTGCAGCCGCAGTTATTGGAACTCAAGCCTACTTTAAAGGCGAACAAAGCAAACCAATTCATGAACGTAACCTTAAATCTGAATCTTTTGAAACAATAGCTCAACTAGTCACAGGTCAAGAAACTGACCATTCAAAAAGAGTCCTTGCTTACGGATTAGATTCTTACGGAAGTAACAACTTGCCCAATGGGTAAGCTACAAACAACTAACAACCCTGAAAGCTAGATAACGATCTCTTTTGACCGCAACCCAGCTTCTAGGGTTGTCTTTTAGTTTTAGACCAAGCCTTAAATGGCATTTTCGATAACTACTCGGCAGTAGCTAATTCTGTACTACCAGTAGTGCGACGGCGAGTTAGAGTATTAAATAGCATAGTACCGATCGCTTTAATCAAGTTACCTTCCAGCTCTTGAAATAATTTCATGTTCATGCCAAAAGCATCATTAGCTTCAGCAACAATTTCTTCTGCTGTGGCTAAATCTACAGGTAACTCGTCCATTGCTTGACGATACCTATTCTTAAATTCTTTCTCGTCAGGAATATCTTGAAACTCGTAGAAAGCAGTACCTTCTCCATCAACAAGATTCATTGCTCTTTGAGCAATTTTCTTAAGAATCTGACCTCCAGAAAGATCGCCTAAATAACGAGTATAGGAATGAGCTACCAAAAGTTCAGGCTTGGTGTTAGCAATTTCTCTAATACGCTTGACATAAGCCTCACCAGCTTCTGATAATTTGGCTTCTTCTCGCCACCTAGAACCAAAGTAAAAATATAGGTCTTGTTCTAAACTATGCTTGCGATTTAGTTCAGGATAGTAGATTTTCGAGACGATGGTATGGTCTTTGAGTTTTTCCATCTCTTCTTCCATCGCAGAGTAAACGAAATAGAGATTGGTTACTAGCCTGCGATAAGATTGCTTTTCTACGACTCCTTTGAGAAAACACTTCACAAAGCCAACGTTCTCTGCCATGGT
>JASJEK010000130.1 GCA_030064915.1 Xenococcaceae cyanobacterium MO_234.B1 | reverse complement strand
ACCAGGGAAAATACAAGCAACACAAATTACCGCCATTTATCTTTCCCCTCAAGACCCCGATTATTTTCGGGCAGGCGATCGCCCTGTGGCAATGTATCGCTATCAATTGAAATTGCAAAAAATACAATAATAATCCTAAGTTGGGTTCATAGACGTAACTTTGAAGTACATTACACAAAAGGTTTCTGAAAAATGCACTAGGAAACTACAGACATTTGCCCTACGAAAAGCAACAAAAATTAGTGTGGGAATTGGGGAGAATCAATGAGGGAGTAGGAAAATTAGTCGCTACCAATCCTGTCACCCAAAATGAGAGTCGTTATGTAGTATGATGTAACTTACCCCATCATTATGGCTTTTAAATTCCTGTAATCTAAAGCATATCAAAGATATCAACCAACACAGAGAAGATGGGAATATGTATCTGTTAGCAAATTCTCCAATTGAAGAGGCAATTATTCTCCAAGATAATTTTAGCAACCTGGATAATTGGACTGATTTAACTAGTTTGATTTCCTGGGGTAATTATCCAGTGGGGACTTCTGGATTTTCTACTGGGGTAAATGATGGGCAACAAGCAGTATTTTTAAATTCTGTTGATGAAGATGAAATAGATACAACTCCCTACACTGGCTTTACTCAACCAGAAGACCTAAAAAGCTTTACTGCCTTGGATTTTGCGTTTCCCGAACCCATAATTCACCAAGAAGAAATTTTAACTATTGAGTTTGATGCACGTTGGGATAATATTGCTAACTCAGGAGAAGCAGGTCGTTTTATGGTGGTGTTAATGGATGATTATCCTGATGATGGTGTTCAAGGACGGACAAGAATTTGCCAGGGGAGAAGGTTCACAACTTTGGTCTCATAGTGGTGCTATTGCTTTAGGAAATGTTAAGGGTGGAACTAAATTTCATAGTGGGAGTAGCAGTGATTTAACTCATGGCTTGGAAGGAAATCTTGACCAAGTTCAAATTTACAATCGCGCTTTAAGCAATACAGAAGTTAATAGGATCTATACTGCAACGACTACCCCTGTAAACTTAACTTCAACCGATGAAGGACTAATCGCTGAATTAGAATTTGCGGAAACTACTGGGACATTAGCAGCAGATTCCTCTCCTTTTGGTCAAGACAACCCTGGTAGTCTGCTTAATGGTGCAGATTTTGCCACTGTAGCGGGAAATTTGACTGGTGTAGTTAACTTTGATGGAGATGATGATTATATCGCAATCGCAAACTCTACAGACATTAATTTAGGAATTCATGACCAACGTACTATATCTCTTTGGTTTCAAGCAGAAGACATAAATATTACCAATCGTAAGCAAGTTTTATATGAAGAAGGAGGAGGTACTAGAGGACTGAATATTTATCTAGATGCAGGACAATTATATGTTGGTGGTTGGAATACTTCCGAAAGTGGTTGGTTGGGTACTTATCTTGCTACAGATACCATTACTTCTAATATCTGGCATCATGTAGCTTTAGTTTTAAATGGAGCAACTACAGTACAACCAGATTCTTTCATTGCATATTTAGACGGACAAGAATTTGCCCGAGGAGAAGGTTCACAACTTTGGTCTCATGGTGATGCTATTGGTTTAGGTAATATTAATGGTGCGACAAGATTTCATGATGGAGTAAGCAATACCAGTAATGGTTTTGCAGGTAATTTAGATGAATTGCAAATTTATAATCGTGCTTTAGATAATATAGAAATAGACGGTCTATTTACGTCTTTTTCTGATTCATTTTTGTAACTTTTTCTAAAGTTATTTTGCCAAAAGTTTAAAATTACAATCAGGAGGAACTCTAAACATGGCAAATAAAGATTTTTTTCTCAACCCAGATGAATCCCAAACTCTAGGAGACATCAACTATATGAGAAAGCATAACAAAATAAGACATACTTTCCCCAAAACCTTAAAAAATCCCCAGGGTTTTGAAGTAGTTAAAGATATATCTTCTGTAGAAGAGACTTCTATGCCCAGCTTCCAAGAAAGTAGCAAACAAAGTTCTTTCTCTAGTACTACATCCCAATCAAGTAAGATGAGTAGTATTAGCAGTCCTAAGCCTACTCCAAGTTCTAGTAACATGGATATGTTCCGTAATATGGCTCGGAAAATAGGCAGAAGATAAAAGATAGAGTTTTCCTGAAGAGGGGAATTTTTACCCCTTCAGGTTAATAGAAAGTTAATAGAAACATGAGTAATGATGTTCTTGATTTGCGCTCTTTAATCTTTTTCTTTCCTTAATCTTTTTCCTTTAGGGTTACAACAATTTAAGATTACTAGCAATAATGAAACTTACTACAGTAATTGCAACTCTGCTATTATTTTTGAGTAGTTGTAACTCTGGGATTAATTCATCTTCTAGACAGCAGCAAGGAAATCCAGCCAACTGTCCTCAGTCACTTCCATCTTTAGCAGCGATCGCAATTAACTCAGAAGCAGGTTTTTACGATGCTTTCGATTATCGGATTCATAAAATTTTGGCAGATCCCGATACGATTAAGTTTCAGAGTAACCACTATGATTTTGTTTTCTGTCGTGGCAATGGGAACTGGACAATGCAACTAGGTACTTTACAGTCAAAATCTAATCAATTTGAGAATTACGAAGCATATATGGCCGAATTGGCCGACCCCAAACAGCAAACTGTTGAATTAAATGGCAAAACCTATCAATACCGCGTTCTTCTTGACCCTAATCCGTTTCCTAATTTCCAGCAGGAAGCCCAACAGGTTGTTTTTGAATTAATCGCACCAGGAACTCAGCAACCACAAAAGCAAGTACTCTATACTCTAGAACAGACCAAAGAGAGCAAAGCAGGTATTAAGTTAGGCGTTCCTCAAATTACAGCTACATTAAGTTACGATAATCGGCTATTTTGGACAGTTTCCCCCGAACAAGGGGAAGGGAATGGGGGGATTGGGACTATTGTTAGTTACGATCCAGAGACTGAGAAGATAGAAGTAATTCAACCAGAAGCGATCGCAAAACAACAAATTAACGATATGGCGATCGCTGGAGACTCATCAAATCCAACTTTCTGGATTGCTACCCAAATCAGTGGCGAAGGCAATCCCTCTCTTCCTAGTATGGGGCTAGTTGCTTACAATCCCGACTCCCAAGACCCTCAGTCTGGGTCTGTCAATGTTTATCATATCCGTAATAGCCCTATCGTTGGCGCAATTCCAAGCCAGCTAAATTTAGAAGCAGATTGGCTGTGGGTAGGGACGGGAAATGGCATTTGTCAGATCGAGTGGCAAGCAGCAGAGAACCCCGAAAGTTGGTCTTGTTGGCGGTTTGCCCTAACAGCAGAATTACCAGAAACAGGACTACCTCTTTACAATAGTCTCTTTAGCGAGCAACCAACTACTACTTTAAGCTTTAATGAAAACAACCCCACTGTAGAGGTACTGTGGTGGTTACCTACCGATCGCAACAACAAGCGAGGACGCTATGAAATTAGGTACGATGAGGGTTTTACGGTTAAATTAGACAGTCAGGGAGCAATTCCCTGGTCAGAATTTTATCCCTCCTCCGATGACGTACCTACTTGGAAATCTCCTCTATACTGGTCGGGAATGTACTGGCATTGGAATGGCGATCGCTTTGAACGAGGCTTTGATGAAGTTTCGCCTAATTTTGTTGGTGGCGGAGTTATGGGAATTGGTTTACAGGAATTTAGAGAAGATTATTTGCGGGAAATGTATTCAATTAGAGGTGATTTAGACTTATTGAATTTATCTCGTAACACGACAGAAGTTAAATATTATTCTGCTTGGATAGATGAGAGTTTACTCGAACCTCGGATCGCGATCATTCCCGATCAATATCCCCAAAAGAATCCCCAAAAGAGACAATCCAATCCTCTAAGGAACGAGTATTAAATAAAGTAGAGAATTTTTTTTGAATTAACCGAGAGAAAGGGAATTGTACAAACTGACGATTGTTTTAGTTAACTAATTCTGAATTAAATTCATTAAAAGTACGAACCTTTAATTCGGCAGATTCTGAACGAGGCAGTAAATTAAATACTTCTCGTAACACATCATCAATGGCTTCATATTTTACTTGTCCTTTGCCATTAAAAACGACTTTTCCTTCTTGATTAAGAATTACAGTTTGTGGCACTGTTCCTTCATAGTAATAACCAGGTTCTTGAGGGGTATGATTAGCTTTTAGGGGTAAAGAATCAATACTTATTGGCATAATATTGGCAGCACGACCATAAAACTCTTGAATCCGAGAAACCACTACAGAAAATTGCTTACAATCTTTACTATCATCAACGTAATAGACTAATATAGTAGGCATTTCCCGCTTCAAAGATTCAGCTAAACTCAAACGAGGAGGAACTAAAGAGCCATTACCAGCATAAAGAATAAAAATATTTCCTTCATAAGTATCATCATTGATTCCTGCCCAAGCAGGAGCAGACCATAACCAAGATAAGCTAGTTAAGAAAAGGAATAAAGCCAGAGTTAATAACCTGAGCCATTGCTTGGGTCTATTGTGATTATTTATATTTTTCAATTCTAAACAAGTAAAAATCATAATTGGACTTATAGATATTGCAAAAATCTTTAAAGTAACCAAAGTTTATTATAGGATTTACTATAGACCTCTTGCATAAGTCTCATCAACCTGGGTTGTGTTGAGGTAGTAAGTAATAGGTACAGTTTTTGATTTCATATTTATTTTTGCATGAGGTCTTACTTGCTATTTGAAACATTATGAAAATTGGCATAATTGGCTTAGGCTTAATTGGGGGTTCTTTAGGGCTAGACTTAAAGGCGCAAGGACAAGAAATTTTAGGGGTATCTCGTAAAGTGAGTACCTGTCACACTGCGGTTGAGAGAAGCGTAGCAGATCGAGCCAGCACAGACTTAAGCATTCTAACAGAGGCAGAGATAGTCATCATTTGTACTCCTATTGCCCAAATTGCCCCTACGTTACAACAACTTGTTCCCTATCTTCATTCTGAGGCGATAGTGACAGATGTTGGTTCAGTCAAACAGCATATTGTCACAACTTGTTCTCGTCTGTGGTCAAATTTTATTGGCGGACACCCTATGGCTGGAACAGCAGAACAAGGTATCAATGCAGCCCAAACTAATTTATTTAAGGGTGCAGCTTATGTTTTTACTCCTACAGAAGAAAATGCTTCTGGAATTGATCAACTCAAAAAGATAGCAGAGTCTCTAGGGGCGAAACCTTATATCTGTTCGCCTCAAGTTCATGACCGTGCTGTGGCTTGGATCTCTCATTTACCAGTTATGATCAGTGCCAGTCTTATTAGTGCTTGCTTGGGAGAAACTGAACCACAGGTATTAGAGTTGGCGCAACATTTAGCTAGTTCTGGATTTCGGGATACTAGTCGGGTTGGTGCTGGAAATCCTGAGTTGGGTACAATGATGGCACAATATAACCGTAAGGCACTATTGCGATCGCTTCAAGCCTACCGTCAGAATTTGGACACTATCATTAGTTTAATTGAGCAAGAAAACTGGGATAATCTAGAACAAATCTTATACCTCAATCAAGAGGCTAGACCTAAATTTCTCAATTGAACCAAATCTCTGAAGATGTCATCCCTAAAAGAAAAAATCGCTTTTTACCTAGAAGATATTGAAACGCCTATAGGATTAGTTACTAATTTACTCATTCTCTTTTTTATCTTATTGTCTGCTGGCATATTTGTCATCGAAACTTATCCAATCAACTCAGAAATACAAGATATTTTACATCTTATTGATCTTGGAATTTTAGTTGTTTTTACTTTCGAGTACATTCTGCGTTTTTGGTCAGCAAATAATAAACTAAAATTTTTCTTTCGTCTTTTCTCCGTCATCGATCTCATTGCTATTTTGCCCTTAGTTCTAGGCTTAATGGATACGACATTTATTCGCATATTTCGTTGGTTTCGGATTTTAAGGATTATTCGTTTTTGGAAATTAGAAATTTTACTATTAGGAATTAAAGCAGATGAAAGTATTGTTTTTGTAAGAATTTTTCTAACTTTATTTTCTCTTATTTTTGTCTATGCAGGATTAATTTATCAAGTAGAACATAGTATTAATCAGGTAGGATTAAAAAACTTTTTTGATGCTTTTTATTTTGTGGTTGTTACCATGACTACCGTGGGTTATGGTGATGTTACGCCTCTTTCTGAACCAGGAAGAGCCATGACTCTATTAATGATTTTAACAGGAGTTTTATTCATTCCTTGGCAACTTAGTGAACTTATTAAACAAGTATTAAAAACTGTTAACGTAGTAGAAATACAATGTAAAAACTGTAATCTATCTCGTCATGACCCCGATGCTCAATTTTGTAAACAGTGTGGGACAAAGTTATATAGTGAAGAAGAACTAGAAAAACAAGATATTTATCGTCATAAATCCCCAAAAATATGGAAAGAGGATTAATTTGGTTGCCTTTATTGGCATTATTTATTTGGTTAACTTGGAATGGTTGGAAAGAATACCAAAAAGTTGAAGGTTATCGAATTTGGTCAGAACAATTTGATAAAGCCAAGTATGATATTTACTCTGTATTAGGATATAAAGATAAAATCATCACTTGGGGAGAGCCTACTGCTCAAGGTATTAAAGATTTACAAACCTTTTCCCTCAAAGATGTACAGGATATTCGCTTACTTGTGGGCGATCGCATTATAGACTGGGATAATTCCGTAAATCAAGGTAAAGCTTCTCTAGAATTTCAGTTGATTGAGCAACAAGAGCCTATTAGAATTCCTTTTACTGATTCCACCTTAGCTTCTCAGTGGGGACAGTATCTATTGAGTCTGCTGTCTGCTGTTTGACACTCCCATGTTTTTAGCCTGCTTGGTGCGCTTGCGCCATCGAAGATGCACGAAGTGTCCCGCCGTGCGACGACGGCTCGGTCGCATCCGCTTTTTTACCAGAAATCTTCTTTTTGCAGTTGGTGTAGAACTTGAGAATTGCAGTCCAGGTTCTTTCACAAGCTTGCTGACAGGCTGTAGAGTTAAGGTCTTTAACAAAAGAAAATTCTTGCCTGAGCAGAGTTGTATGCTTGTAGATATCCTTTTGTCCAACACCCTTGTTATCTTCCCAGTACCTAAGACACTTGTTGCGCACAAATTGAACTGTACGAATAGCTTCGTCTATAGCTCGATACTGAGACTCTTTTCCTCTAAGCTTGTACTCGAGAACAAACATTTTGCGTTAAAAGTCCCTGTAGCAGTTGCACTCAGGGACTTTTAGGATAAAAACTTTGAGATTTTAGATTATTGCCACTTAGAAGCAACAATTTCCGCTAGGTCAACCACTCTTTGAGAATAACCCCATTCGTTGTCGTACCAAGCAACAACTTTAACCATGTCGCCATCCATAACAAGAGTCAGTTGTCCATCAATAGTAGAAGAAACATCTGTACCACGGAAATCAGAAGATACTAAAGGTAAATCAGTGTAACCAAGAATACCTTTAAGTTCTCCTCCAGCAGCAGCTTTAAGAGCTTCGTTAACTTCTTCTGCGATAGTTTTCTTCTCAACTTGAGCAACTAAGTCAACAACAGAGACATTAGGAGTAGGAACACGCATTGCAATACCGTTTAACTTACCTTTTAGTTCGGGAAGCACTAATGCAACTGCTTTAGCTGCACCTGTAGAAGTGGGAACAATATTGATAGCTGCTGCTCTGGCTCTTCTCAAGTCACGGTGGCTAGCATCTAGAATGCGTTGGTCGCCAGTGTAACTATGAGTAGTAGTCATTGTGCCTTTGATGATGCCAAATTTTTCGTGAATTACTTTGACAATAGGAGCTAGACAGTTAGTAGTACAACTAGCATTACTAACGATATTGTATTCACCATGTTTGTAGTCTTTATCGTTAACCCCAACTACATAAGTGCCAATATTACCGCCTTTCCCCGGAGCAGTAATCAGGACTTTTTTCGCTCCTGCTTGTAGGTGTTTAGATGCTCCATCTTCAGTAACAAATACACCAGTAGACTCAATAATTAAATCTACATTCCACTCTTTCCAGGGTAAGTTTAAAGGATTACGATCAGATACACACTTGATTGTTTTGCCGTTAACTGTCAAAGAGTTAGAATCAGCTTCAATCTCAGCATCTAAAATACCCAACATGGAGTCGTATCTAAGCAAGTGGGCATTAGTTTTGGGATCGGAAGTATCATTGATCCCTACTACTTCTAGGTTGCTCTTTTCTCTGCCTATCCAGCATCTTAAAAAATTACGTCCAATACGTCCAAAGCCGTTAATTGCTACTCTAACCACTGGTTCTTGCCCTCTATAATTTTTTTAGGTCAATAGATTAAATGATTCTTAGATAAGACTCATCATATCGTAAAGTCAGAACAATTTAATACAGTAAAAAGATTGTGTTTTAATAACGACTCAGAAAAATTGCTGTTATGATAGCCCTTAATTATGCACAACAGTTCTAACTAACAAAGCTGGTGGCGTTTAAGGAGTATGAAGGGTGAGTAAAGTAAATTTAACAGGCAAACCATTTCATTTTATTGGTATTGGCGGAATTGGGATGTCTGCATTGGCATATATTGTGGCGAAACGGCAGTTACCTGTTTCTGGTTCAGATGTCAAAGCTAGTCATATCACGAGTCGTCTGGAGTCTTTGGGTGTAAAGATTTTTAACCAGCAACAAGCTAGTAATTTGAATTGTTTTATGGCTCAAGTTGTTCCCGAAAACTCCCCCATTCCTTCTCTAGTAACAGCTAATTCTGAATTCAATGTAACCCCAGTAGCGACTCAAATAACTCCAGAAACCTCATCTGTCTTACCTCAAGTGATTTGCTCTACTGCTATCAGTAGTACTAATCCAGAGTATCAAGCAGCAAGAGAATTAGGTTGTCCGATTTTTCACCGTTCCGACCTTTTAGCTGCTCTTATTACAGAATATGAAAGTATTGCCGTTTCAGGGACTCATGGTAAAACTACTACTAGTAGTGCGATCGCCTATATGCTGTTGCAAGCTGGTTTAGACCCTACTATTATTGTCGGGGGAGAAGTAGATGCCTGGGAAGGTAACGCCCGTGCAGGAGAAGGTAAATATCTAGTAGCAGAAGCGGATGAGTCTGATGGTTCTCTAGTTAAACATTCTCCCAGTATCGGTATTATTACTAACATTGAATTGGATCATCCCGATCGCTACGGGGATATCAAAGAAGTAATTGAGATTTTTCAAACCTTTGCCCAGCAATGTCAAACTGTCATCGGTTGTCTAGATGATGAGATGATTAGAGACAATATTGAAAATATGGCTTTAGATATTAGCTACAGTCTCAATCCAGCAACAGGTGCAGACTATACAGTTACCGATGTTATTTATGATGCCCAAGGAACTCAAGCCCAGGTATGGGAGAGGGGCAAATCTTTAGGAACTTTGCAATTGCAACTTTTAGGCAAACATAACTTGAGTAATTCCTTAGCTGCGATCGCGGCAGGACGGAAAATTGGTTTAGAATTTCCTGTGATAGCTCAAGCTTTAGGGAGTTTCTCTGGAACAAAACGACGCTTTGAACTACGGGGAGAAGTTAATAATATTAAATTAATCGACGACTATGCCCATCATCCTAGTGAAATCGCTGTTACTCTAGCAGCAGCAAGACTTAGGGTTACAGATAATTCTCCAGAAAAAAGAGTTATTGGTATCTTTCAACCCCACCGCTACAGTCGCGCCGAAGTATTTATGGCAGAATTTGCCACAGCTTTCGGTGACGCAGATTTAGTAGTTGTTACTGATATTTACAGTGCAGGAGAAACCAACATCAACGGCATTAGTGGACAACAAATGGCAGATGCGATCGCCGAACACCATCCCCATGTTTTCTATCATCAAAATCTGGCTTCTCTTCCTTCTTTCCTTCAGGAGGAAATTCTCCAACCAGGGGATTTAGTTATATTTCTTGGTGCAGGAAACCTCAATCAAACTATTCCCAAAACCGTTGAACTATTGCAGCAATAAAACGTTTCTGTACAAATCTCAAGACATAAGTTAGATTATCTTTGAGATCGGGAACAATATTTTGTAATTCGAGTCACCCAAGATCAAATAGTATGAAAAATTTAGTATGAAAAATTTAGTATGAAAAATTTAGTATGAAAAATTACATTTTGTGCAAGGAAAAATACTTGCCCAAAAATTTACTTCCTATTAGTAATATCTTCTAACCTAGTTATTAAGTCCCCGTATTATGAGTTCTCTAAGCGCTCGCTTACTTCAATCCCACGTGTCCCTAGCCCCTCAGACTTCCTATCGTGTAGGAGGAAAAGCTCAATGGTATGCTGCTCCGAAAAACTGGGAACACCTAGAAGCCTGTTTTGACTGGTATCAATCTCAGGATATACCCCTTACCCTCTTGGGTGCAGGATCAAATATGCTAATTAGCGATCGCGGAATCCCTGGCTTAGTAATTAGTACCCGTCATTTTCGCACCTATGAGTTTGATGAAGAGACGGGGTTACTTACCGCCGATGCAGGAGAACCCATTGCCAAACTAGCTTGGAAAGCAGCAAAACGAGGTTTGAAGGGTTTAGAATGGGCTGTCGGTATTCCTGGTACTGTAGGGGGCGCAGTAGTAATGAATGCAGGAGCGCACCGACAATGTTTAGGAGATATTTTAGTTAGTACTACTACCCTATCTCCTGATGGCAAAATTGAAGAACTTACCCCCCAAGATTTAGATTATGCTTATCGGACTTCCAATTTACAGGGAACAAACAAATTAGTCGTTCGAGCGGTAATCCAATTACAACCAGGTTTTACTAAAGCAGATATGATGCAATTATCTAGTGCTAATTGGACACAGCGCAAAAATACTCAACCTTATCACTTACCTAGCTGTGGTAGTGTCTTTCGTAATCCTGAACCCCGTGCAGCAGGATGGCTCATTGAACAGCTAGGATTAAAAGGATATAAAATCGGAGATGCAGAAATTTCCCATCGTCACGCCAATTTCATTCTTAACTGTGGTGCTGCTACCGCTAATGATATTTTTCAACTTATCCGTTACGTCCAAGAGAAAGTAGAATATCATTGGTCTGTAGCTTTAGAACCAGAAGTAAAATTGGTAGGGGAGTTTTAATAGTGAACAGTGAATAGTAAACAGTAAACAGGTTCAGTGCAAAGCACGATAACTTTTATTAACTCTTAGTCTATACTCAAACATAATTACTAGATATGCCGACAAATCCCTTTGGTAAAATGAAAGAACTTGCTGATGCTTTTAAAAAAGCCCAGGAGGTTCAACAAGGAGCGCAACAACTCCAATCAGAATTAGAACAGTTAGAAATAGAAGGTATTGCAGGGGATGGCTTAGTTAAAGTCATCATGAGTGGAAACCAAGAACCTCGCCGTGTAGAAATTTCTCCTGACGCTCTAAGTCAAGGAGCAGAAGCACTCTCTGCAATGGTGACAACTGCAATGCAAGATGCCTACACCAAGTCAACCGAAATGATGCGTGGTCGCATGGAAGAACTTACTAGTGGTCTAAATCTTCCTGGTTTGTAAATATTTTAAGCAAAATAAAGCTATATAAATTATTTCAGGGATAGTTACTTAATTATCCCTATTTTTAATCAAAAAAGTTACTCCCATTCATCCCCACACCGATTGCTAAGCAATACGGTCTGGGGCTTCTGCGAGAAAAAGCTAATAAATGTTTACTATTTACTGTCAAATAGTTTGTACTGTCAAATAGTTTGTTCTTCTACATCTAAATTAAACAGCATCTGAAGGGATTGCAAACAGCGACGACGTGCTTCGATATCTTGCTGCGCTCTTAGTTGCACCATTGGTTCATGGAGAATTTTATTGACAATTCCTCTAGTGAGAG
>JASJEK010000129.1 GCA_030064915.1 Xenococcaceae cyanobacterium MO_234.B1 | reverse complement strand
TACATTCTCGAGCCCAGAAGAAGCATATACTCCACTGTTAAAATTACCGCCTTTACCTGATATGGTAATCGAATCTCTAGCATTAATTTCAATTGTTCCTGCATCTCCAATTCCAAAAGTACTAGAGTCAATTATTCCTCCATCAGTCAGGTTTAATCTATCAGTTTCGATATTAATCTTTCCCCCTGAACCACTAGACCCAACAGTCACACCTACGAAAGAGGGTACAATATTAATATCACCAGAGGGTGAAATACTATTACGGACATCAGATATTTCTAAATATTCCTGAGCCTGTATATTAATATTCCCACCTGCTCCTTCACTAAGAGTACCGGCTGAAACCACAGAACCATTTGTTAAGATGATTTCTCTAGCATTCAGCGAAATATCTCCTCCCTTTCCTGTACTAGGAATGAGACTTCCATCTTCTTCCCTGAGTCCCAATTGAGTTACCAAGGTACCTTGATTTACTTGAATTGAATTAGTAGCTGTCAGAGATATTGTACCGTCGTTCTGCTTAGTGGTATTGGAGTTAAAAATATCAGAGGAATTGATAATGATATTGTCTCCCCGCAAATTCATTATTGCTGAGTTTCCCAAACTATCAATTTCCGATTTTTGACCAATAGAAATATTGGCAAAATTTGTGACATCACTGTAATCAAATTCCCAGCTACCATTAGTATTTTGCAACTGGATTGTTTCTTCTTTTCCTACTGCTGCTATTTCCACTCTGCCGAAAAAAGAATTAATAACTGTATTATTTAAAGTAACTTCTCCGCCTAATAAAGCGAAGGTATTACCTGAGGTTGAAGTTTTATAAATTGGAGGTGGCTCATCACTATTATTAGAACTAACAATAGCCCCAGGGTTAGTTCCATATTGTAGTCCAACAGGTAGGCTAACAGTTAACAAAGGCTTAACATTACTAACTTGAGTATTAAAAGTAGTTCCATCAGCAAAAATAACTTGTTCTGCTGTGGTAGCAAAGAAAGAACCATTAATATTTAACTTGGCATTTTCCCCAAACAGAATCCCATTGGGATTAATTAGGTATAAATTGGCATTACCTAAAACCCCTAAAACTCCTTGAATATTTGAGAAATTATTCCCTGTAACCCGAGTAAATATATTAGCAATACCATCAGGATTAGCAAAATAAGCTTCTCTTCCTGATCCCACATTAAATTCCTGAAAACTGTGGAAGATATTAGTATTGCGAACAGCACCACCTTTAATAGTATCCCGATTACCATTAGTTTCAACCATTGAATTTTCGTCTCCTAAACTAGAGTCAGGAGTGATTTGAGCAACAGCATTACTAGGTATTAAAGCTAAGAAAACTAGAAAAGATAAAAAGATTTTGCTCATTTATTGGCAACCCTAATCAAACCATCAATACTAAAAATATTTTCAATATTGGGGTTATTGTTCAAATAAGTAACTGTATCTGGAACAGGAGAAAATTCCTTGAAGCTATGAAATAGATTTGTTCCTACTTCCTGACCACCACTACCTAATGTCCCATCACTAACAATTTGAGCCGTGACATTTTCATGAGCACAAATATAATTGGTAGCTACCATAAAAAATGCTAAATGATATTTACCTATCTGGCTCAATAAGTTGCTACCTAACATTCTTTAATAAGATTCAGGAAATACATTTAAATAATACTAACTTAAATTGTACATAAATAATAATTTAACTTCGATCCCAAAATAAAAAATGCGTATTATCACTGAGATAATACGCTCAAAATTACATATGTAATTTAATGTAATTAAGACAAATTTAAAATGTATTGTCCATTATTAATTACAAACCCAACCGAGCCCTGGAACCCAGACACACCCGTTAGTCTCAATCGCATTTTTAATTTGACTCGCAGCATCAGTTGAATTAGTTGGAGAGAATTCTTCTCCTAAAGATACTGCCATAGCAGTAGCAGGTAAGAGAGTCATGGTGATAGTAGCTAAAGTTGTTAGAGCGTAGGATAGTTTCTTCATCATGATTTTAGTTTTGTGGTTGGTTTTGCAGACAAAAAACGTTCTATTGTTGATTTACTCGGAGAAAATACTGAGGCTTATCAATCGAATGATTTAGTCTTTATACAATCTATTAAGTTATATAAAATAAGTATAAAGATAATTGAAAGATTGCACAGTGATCTCGATCGCATATGTCTAACTTTTTTTCTGATTGTTTTAAGAATATGGTGAGTTTTTGTGAGATAATACCTTAAATAAGTTCAGGGTATTTACTTAATGATTATTACTAATATCTCCGAAATTATTGCCAAAGAATTGTCTTTTCCACTGAATAAAGTTAACAATTCTTTAGAATTATGGCTGGGGGGTTCAACTATTCCTTTTATGGCTCGTTATCGCAAAGAAAAAACTGGTGGTTTAGATGAAATTCAACTGCGCAATCTTATTGATAAGTATGTATACCTAACAGAATTAACTAAAAGAAAAGCTACTATTTTAAAAGAAATAGCCTCTCAAAACCAACTTACAGATAAATTAAAATCTGAAATTACCAATTGTTTTGACAAAACTCAACTAGAAGACCTTTATGCACCCTATAAACCTAAAAGACGGACTAAAGCTACTATCGCTAAAGAAAAAGGACTAGAGCCTTTAGCATTATTAATTCAATCTTTAAATACATCCTCAAAAACTACCCAATCTCTAACAGAAATAGTTAAGAATTATATCAATCTAGAAAAAGAAGTAAGTACAGTTGCGGAAGCTCTTAGTGGCGCATCAGATATATTAGGGGAAACCGTGGCAGAGAAAGCTGATATTAGAGCTTATTTACGAGACTTTTTCTTTAAAACAGGAGTTTTTGTTTCTCAGATTAAAAAAGATTACCCTGAGGGAAGTACTAAGTATGAAATGTATCGCAACTATCAATATAGTGTTCGCCAAATTCCCCCTCATAATATTTTGGCTTTATACCGAGGAGAAGCGGAAAAAATCCTGACAGTAAATGTTGTGGTGGATGAAACCAGAGTCATGTCGTATCTGGAGTCTCAGGAAATACACACTTCAAATCCTGAAATCAGAGACTTCTACCGTGGAATGCTCAAAGATAGTTTTAATCGGTTGCTCAAACCCACTTTGATTCGCGAGATACGCAGCGATCGCAAGAAATATGCCGATATGGAATCTATCAAAACTTTTGAAACTAATCTGCGGAATCTCTTACTTGCTCCTCCTGGGGGAATGAAACCCACTATGGCGATCGATCCTGGATTTCGCACTGGTTGTAAGGTAGCGATCCTTTCTGAAACAGGACAATTTTTAGAATATCAAGCAATTTTTCCCCATTCTGGTCCAGAGAAACAACAACAAGCTCAAGAAACAGTACTTAACCTCATTAAAAAGTATCACATACAACTAATTGCCATTGGTAATGGCACAGCTTCCCGTGAAAGCGATCGCTTTATTAGGGAAGTAATTAAACATCTAGACTCTCCGCCGATTAAAGTAATTGTTAATGAATCTGGAGCTTCGATTTATTCTGCTAGTGATTTAGCTCGTCAAGAATTTCCTAATTTAGACGTAACAGTAAGGGGTGCAATTAGTATCGGTAGAAGACTTCAAGACCCCTTAGCAGAATTAGTAAAAATCGATCCCAAATCTATTGGAGTGGGTCAATATCAACATGATGTTGAGCAAAAATTACTTAACAAAAAACTCGAAGAAACCGTAGAAAGTTGCGTTAATTACGTAGGAGTAGATCTGAATACTGCTTCTGCAACTTTACTACAATTTGTCTCAGGAATTACTCCGACAATTGCCAATAATATTGTGACCTACCGAAATCAAAAAGGAGTGTTTAAAGATCGCCAAGAATTACTTAAGATACCAAAATTAGGAGCGAAAACTTTTGAACAATGTGCCGGGTTTTTACGGATTCGCAACGGTGATAATCCTTTAGATAATACAGCAGTACATCCTGAAAGTTATGAAGTAGTTATAAAGATTGCGAATCATTTACAAATAGCTCTAAGTGATATTAACCAGGTAGAAGAATCACAACGTAAAGTAATAATAAAAAAATTACAATCTCTCAATTTAGAACATTTTGTAACTGAAACAGTAGGTATTCCTACTTTAGAAGATGTGATTACAGAATTAGAAAAGCCAGGAAGAGACCCTAGGCAGCAATTTCAATATGCTACTTTCCAAGACGCTATTACTGAAATTAGTGACCTTAAAATTGGCATGGAATTAGAAGGCATAGTAACTAATGTAGTTAACTTTGGTGCATTTGTTGATATTGGGGTTCATCAAGATGGCTTAGTACATATTTCACAATTAGCAGATCATTTTGTCGAAGACCCAAAACAGATTATTCATGTGGGGCAAATTGTGAAAGTGCAAGTTCTAGAAGTTAATGAGAAATTACGACGTATTAGCTTGTCTATGAAAGAGGTAACTAATAAATAAACCTCACTTTCTCTTGTTACGACCTGGTGATTAATAAAATAATGATTTTCCTATTATCTGTTACTTGAGGGGATGTTAATTTTGCCTTATTTTTGGGAATCCTATAAGTGTAACGGATATAGAAAATTTATTACTATATATCTTTTTATGCCAGGTTCTATTAATAAAGTAATTACTAGTGTTGACACCCCACTTCCCTTGAAGTTAAATAATATTTCTTGGGGACTTATATTTTTCCTAGTTTTAGTTAGTTTAATCAATCCTCGACCCATTCCAGCTCAAGAATCCCCATCAGTTTCAGAACCAATACTCACCGTCTCCGATTCTGAAGAATTTACTAATACTGATAACCTAGTTTCTACCTCTAATTCCAATTCCAATATTCCTACTTCGATCACTGTTAATAACTTTGAAGTTACAGGAAGTACTGTTTTTTCCCCAGAAGAATTACAGAGTGTGGTTTCCGAATATCAAGGTCGTCCCCTCTCCCTATCAGAACTATTCCAAGTCCGTTCTGCTATTACCAAGCTTTATACTGAATCTGGTTATGTCAACTCTGGTGCATATATCCCCCCTCAAGAATTAGAAGACGGTACAGTTACCATCGCCGTGTTAGAAGGACAACTAGAAGGAATTAACGTTACAGGAACCAAACGCCTCAACCCTAGCTATATCCGTTCTCGCTTAGAAGTTGCAGCAGAGGCTCCTATTAATGTGGAATCATTACTAGAAGCATTACAATTATTGCGTCTCGATCCTCTAATTAAAAACGTCTCTGCTGAATTATCAGCAGGAGTTGCTCCTGGTACTAGTTCACTGGATGTGGAAATAGAAGAAGCGAAGGCGTTTAACGTTACGACCAACTTTGATAATAGACGCTCTCCCAGTGTCGGCTCAAACCGTCGCGGAGTAGGATTATCCCATGCTAATCTCTTAGGTTTCGGAGACAAAATCAGCCTTAAATATAACAATACAGAAGGAAGCAATAGTATTGATACTTTTTATACTCTTCCTGTTAATGCCAAAAACGGCTCATTACGTCTAGCTTTTAGTTATAGTAACAATGATGTTATTGAAGAACCTTTTAACCCCTTGGATATTGAGTCGGAATCTACTTATTATGAATTAGGCTTCCGTCAACCTTTGATTCTCAATCCCAATCAAGAGTTTACCATGGGTACGGCTTTTTCCTTTCAGAAACGTCAAACTACTCTCTTAGATACTCCCTTTCCCTTATCCCCTGGTGCGGAAGAAGATGGAACTACTAAGATAAGTGCAATCAGACTATTTCAAGAATATGTTAATCGTAACGATAAACAAGTTTTGGCCCTGCGATCGCAGTTTAGTATTGGGTTAGATATATTTGGTAGTACTATTAATGATAATGCCCCTGATAGTCTCTTTTTTGCTTGGCGTGGACTGTCTCAATGGGTCAGAAGGTTAGATGAAGATTTTCTGTTTTTGTTAAGGGGAGATGTTCAACTTAGTGCTAGTGAATTAGTTCCCCTAGAACAATTCCGTCTAGGAGGATTTGATAGCGTCAGAGGTTATCGCCAAGATTTGGTATTGGGGGATAACGGGATGTCTGCTTCTGCGGAAGTGAGAGTCCCTATATTTCGGTTTCGGAAAATAGATGGAGTAGTGCAATTAGCTCCATTTTTTGATATAGGAACTGTCTGGAATAAGAACGAATTAAATGTGATTAACAATGACTTTTTAGCTGCTGTGGGAATTGGTATAAACTTTAGTGTTGCAGATCGTATAAATGCTCGTTTAGACTGGGGTATTCCTTTAGTAGATGTGGATCAAGGAGATAGTTTACAAGAGTCTGGAATCTATTTTTCGATTAATTTCGGCTTATAAACCCTCTTTTGTTACTTTAGGGAATTTTGACGAATTTGCCTTATTAGTCTTCGATCCTACTACGCAGCGCAGCTCACGAAAAATTAAGCTTAGACCGTTGCCAACTTTTCTGGACTTATGGGTAAAGCAGAGATGCGATAAAGCGTTCAGTGTAATACAAAGCAAGCTGATTACTAACCCCAGGAAAAACTGCATCAAAGGCGTGTTCAGCCCAGGGAATTTCTAGCCAAACAGCACGATTGCCAGTTTCTCGAAGTTGATTGTATTGCCGTCGTCCAAACTTGGCTTGTACTACGTGATCGCGACCTCCATAAACTAGTAGAGAAGGGGGAAGAGTCGGTCTAACGTAACTGTAGGGGGAAGCTTGTGTATAGAGTTCTGACAGTTCGTCTGGTGTTCCTCCCAAAAAGTTGTGGAGAACAGTATGGGTGCCGATGGGATTGGGAAAAGGTGGATCATGGTATTCTTCTGTTAGGTCAGTAGGGGCGTAATAGCTTACCACGGCTCGAAAAGAGATAGCATCTTGCTGATAGGCAGCCAGAGTCGCTAGATGACCTCCTGCTGAACGACCCATCACAGCCATTCGTTCAGTATCGACTTCCAAATTATCTGCATGCTCTTGAATATACTGCAAAGCTGCTTGTACATCTTCCAGTTGAGCGGGAAACTTATACTGGGGTGCGTGGCGGTAATCAATTGCTATCACTGAGTAACCTTGGGCTGCCATGTAAGAACTAAATGTCTCATAGCTATTAGGAGTGCCTTCTCTCCAAGCTCCACCGTAGAGGATTATAAGGGCTGGATACTTTCCTGTCAGTAAAGGTCGATAAATATTCAGTTTAAGGTCAACTCGATCGGGACTAGCAAAGATGATCCCTCTTTGGATACGAACCTCCTTTTGACCAATGCCCCGAAAAACATCCTTGAGGACAAATGGCTGGGGACGCATTTGGGTTTGTAAGACTTGAGGAACATGTTGTAAATAGTCTGCTCCCAAACCTGTTGCCATCTCAGCACCAAATTGACCATTTGTAGTAGGTAACTGGCTTAATGGCAGTAAACTTAACATTAGACCAAGTAAACTACAAATTAAGATCAGAGCAGACAACCAACTTTTGTGAACAAAAACTGTTAACAGAAGCGCGCTCCCATTAATGGCAATTAGCCAAGGGCTAACTTCTGGCGCACCCACTCCTAAAGGTAAGAGGGAAAAAGTAGGAGCAGGAACTATAATCCAAAGACTAAGGAAGAATCCCAACATACTCAACAGTAAGGGGACTAACCACAAGAACTGCAAAATCCCTAATAAGTTTGGTTGAGACATCTACTACTCAAGGTTTCTTGGTACATTAGAACTATTATAAAAATAGATTCTGGGTTAAGTTGCTAAACGAGAGAATTTATCAGCAATATCTGAACCAGTAAAGTTAGCTACCCATCCTTGAGGAGTATCAAACAAGCGAATACAAGTAAAATCAGGATTTTCTCCCATATCAAACCAATGACGAGTACCAGCAGGAACACTAATTAGATCGTTCTGTTCGCAAATTACTTCATAGACTTTATCTTCTATGTGTAGGGTAAAAAGTCCTTTTCCACGACTAAAAAAGCGAATTTCATCATCATCATGGGTATGTTCTGCGAGAAACTTTTGCCTTAGTTCTTGTTTTTGAGGATGAGCTGGATACAGACTAATGACATCGTAGGTTTGATAACCTGTTTCTGTAACTAATCGGTCGATATCTTGCTGATAGGCTGCAATAATTGCTTCATTAGTAGCACCCTTAGAAATTTCTCCTTGAGTAATCCAGCGTTCAAAACGCACCCCTACTTGAGCTAATTCTTGGGCAATTGTATCTTCTGTATTATATTCAGCGCTCGGTGTTTGAGGATGATTTTCGTGATAAATTGTTAGTTGACTCATGATATTTGTTAATCTAGTTTAAAATCAAAAATCATTTTACATTTAAAAAATTGTAATTTCATCAAAACTAGTAACTACAGAATGATGCTGATTTCCTTCAGGTAATTTTTTTCTTGCCAATAACATAGTATTGTAACCTGCATCTTTAGCTGCATCTAACTCAGCAACAACATCAGATAAAAAAAGGATATTTTGAGGATTAGTCTCAATTGCTGCTGCAATACTTTGATAAGCATTAAGTTGCTTTTTGTTCCCGATTCTTGTATCGAAGTAGCCCTGAAATAAATAAGTTAAGTCCCCATATTGACTATGCCCAAAAAGCAACTTTTGGGCTTTTTCTGAACCAGAAGAAAAAACATAGAGTTTAATTCCTTGATTAAACCATTGCTGGAGATTGCGATAAGCATCTTCGTACAAATGACCCTGAAAGTCATGATTTTTAAAGCCATATTCCCAAATAAAACCTTGTAGAGTTTTGAGGGAAGTAAATTTTTTATCAGCTTTAATCCAATCTAAAAGAGTATTAATTATCTGGTCAAGACTAGCATTAGGTTGAGCTATTTCTTGGCGAACTTCAGCAATAATAGTCGTTATTTCTGGCTCTTGATAATATTTTTTGATATATTCAGGAAGTGCTTTAGCAGAATAAGGAAATAGAACTTGATGGACAAAATCAATAGATGAAGTAGTACCCTCAATATCTGTAAGAATTGCCTGAATTTTCATTCTTATTTCCTTGACAATAACATTCGGTGTAATTCACAATGCAGCAAAAATTCGATCCCTTCTAGATGACGCTTGGCTTCTACTAGATTTTTACCCCAAGCATATAGTCCATGTCCCCTGACTAAGAAACCATAATAAAATAGTTCTTGTTCCCAACGTTGTTTTAAAGCCTCGGATAATAGATTCATATTTTGACTATTATCTAATATGGGAAGGTTAACTTGGCTATCGTGATCAATAATACCTTGGAGAGCTTTTTGCATTTCGTAATCCTGAAAGGTAAGAGCATCGTATTCTGAAAAGTGAATTGATAAAACAGTATCTGATAAAGTATGGACGTGCAATACAGCACCAATATCAGGGTCTAGACTGTATAGAGTAGTATGGAGTAAAGTTTCAGCAGAAGGTTTTTGTGTTCCAGAAACAACTTTCCCTGTAAAATCTACAACCAAAAAATCTGCTGCCTGTATTGTGGTTTTATCTATTCCCGAAGCTGTAATTGCACAACTTTCTAATTCTAATCTGACAGAAAAATTCCCCCCTGTAGCAGGACACCAGCCACGATTAGCGATCGCTAATACAGTTTGTTGTAACTCCGTAATTCTATAGTTTTCTTCCATAAAAGTTCTGACTATTTGGCTAGATAGACCTCTGTCAAAGCTTTTAGCTTTTAGCTCCATAGGCAATAGGCAGTAGATATCTACTTTAACAATTACTGGTTACTGATGGCTGGTTACTGATAGCTGGTTACTGATGAGTGATTACTAATTACCAAGCAGGATCATCGTAAAGATTGACGGTTAGCTCTGATTTTCCACTAGGAACAGTAGGAACAGAACTAATACAAGCACAAATAGCAGTACCATCACCTAATTCTACTTCACAGGCGTGACAAGAACCCATGAGACACCCAGTAGGAATCAATACTCCTGCTTTTGCTGCTACTTCTAAGAGTGGGTCTCCTGGCTGCGCTTCTGTGACAACATCGTCTGGGAGAAAACGAACTTTAACTTTTATCATTTAACATTTACCATTTATCATTTTCTTTCTCTAATAGGTTAAGTACACAAAATTATGTACTCTAGACGCGAAGCGCGACTACGGTCGGTCTCTCCAAACTTATTTTAACAAGGTGTACTCCACATAATTTAATAATCGCTACAGCTTTTCTCAAATAGGCGAGATACAAAGTTTTCCGTACGCGTTCGCGTTCGCGTTCGCGAAGCGACTACCGTAGGTCAGCGGGATACCGCAGGTCAGCGGGATACCTCAGGTCAGTGGGATACCTCAGGTCACTCCTAACTCCCAACTTATCTTAACCGAGGTGTACTTCACGCTTTTCGAGAACCGCTATATATGGCTAATAGTAATTATCAGAAATAATAGATTTGAGATTGAGATGGGTTTCTATCAAGTCTGCTAAAGAATTTAAGGTTACTTCTCTTTCTTCTCGATAATTAGAAATTCCCGTCGCTAGAGAAGACATCCCCCTTTGTTTCCGTAAATGGTTTAACCAAGAACGTCGCCAAGGACCATTATCAAAAAGACCATGAAGATAACAACCCCAAATCGACTTACTCTCATCTACTAGACCCAAATTAGAATCGTCAAAAATAGGTTGATATTTATGTTCTATTTCTTTGGCTCTTTGAGGAATACGAGTGCGTCCTTGATGGATTTCGTAGCCGTCAACGGGTAAACCCGCTTGAGGATAATTGGAAAATGCTTGTCTCTGGCGAGCAATTTTGTTATCGGAAAGTATTGTAATAACTGGCAATAATCCTAATCCCCGATACTCTCCTGGTTCATTTTCATAACCTTCTGGATCAATAATGCGTTGACCTAGCATTTGAAACCCACCGCAGATCCCAATTATCGTGCCTCCTGCTGCTGCATAATCCTGCAATTGTTTTGCCATCCCACTTTTTTCCATTGCCATCAAATCGGAAATAGTGGTTTTAGACCCAGGAATAATTACAGCATCAGGATGTCCTAGAGAGTCTTTGAGGGAAAGATAGGTAATCCCTACGGTAGATTCTGCTTCTAAAGGGTCAAAATCGGTAAAGTTAGAGATCCGTGGCAGACGAATCACACTGATGTTTAAGTCAGGATTTTTTTGGGCTGCTTTGCGCTCTAATAAATCGAGAGAATCTTCTGCGGGTAAAGTATTATCCATCCAAGGAATAACCCCCAAAACAGGAATTCCTGTATGCTTCTCTAGCCATTCAATCCCTGATGTCAATAACTCTTTGTGTCCGCGAAATTTATTGATTACGATGCCTTTGATTAGCGATCGCTCATTCGGTTCTAATAGTTCTAAAGTTCCCACTATATGAGCAAAAGCACCACCCCGTTCAATATCTGCCACTAGTATGGTTGTAGCATTGAGATGTTTGGCAATACGCATATTAGTCAAATCTCGATGCTTGAGATTGATTTCCGCAGGACTTCCTGCTCCTTCACAAATAATCAGGTCAAATTCCAGCGATAGGCGATAGAGGGAGTCTTGGATCACTTCCCAACCCAAGTCAAAATAATTTTCGTAATACTCTATAGCTGATACTGTTCCGATAGCTTTACCCTTCATAATGACTTGAGAAGTCATATTGCCCTGTGGTTTGAGCAAAATTGGGTTCATTTCCACCCTCGGAATTATTCCCGCTGCCCAAGCCTGTACTGCTTGCGCATAGCCGATTTCTCCCCCTGTAGCGGTAACATAGGCATTTAAAGCCATGTTTTGTCCCTTAAAGGGTGCTACGCGCCAGCCGTGTCTAGCTAAAGTTCGACACAAAGCAGCGGTCAGGAACGATTTTCCTGCATGGGAGGTTGTCCCCACCACCATAATCGCTTTCATTAATTAATTAGTCCTTTGCTGGAATATATCCACCTTTATAACAATTACAT
>JASJEK010000134.1 GCA_030064915.1 Xenococcaceae cyanobacterium MO_234.B1 | reverse complement strand
ACTGCGGGAGGCACAACTATAAAATCATACAAGCCCCCCGCGCAATGGAGCTTCTATTACCCCGTGCCTTAAGACTCACATCCATAGATTAAAGATTAAAGCTCCAGCAAGCGCCGCGCAGGCACCGTCGTTAAGGGCGCGGTGTAACGCTGACCAATTGCGATCGCTTCTTATCTAAGCAGCATTCCGTTAAATACTTTTAAATCTCAATTAGGGATTGTCAAAAAAATACCATGAGCTAAGATTGCTAGTGTGGTCCTTACTGCATCGCTTATTCTTTGTCCTAGACAATGTTAATTTAAGATTTTTGATTAATTATTTGATTATAAGGAATAAATATTATAGTAGGAAGTTCTAATATGCTTATTTGCCCCGATTGTAATTTTGAAAACCCAGATAGTAATAACTTTTGTCAGAGATGTGGAACTTCTCTCACTCATACTATTTGTCAGACATGTGGGGCCGATATTCCGTTTCAGGCTCCACAATGTGATGTTTGTGGTACTTCTAATAAAATCTTATTGTGGGGAATTATCACTATCCAAAATCAGGAGTCGAATATACTTCGCCTTGAAAAAGACGGGGCGTACAAGGTCCGCCAGTCCACGGCAGATAAAGCACGGACATCTAACGGTGCGACGTGCGACGGCGCACCCGTCTCCTCCTCTCCAGAGCCTGCTTCGACTTCGTCAGAATTAGCTTTAGCTAATGTAGCAGTAAATCAAACTGCTACCCAAGGAGACCAGACAGCAAGCAACAATTCTTCGTATTTCCTGCCCAATCAAGACCACAATAATTTATTCTTAGAACCGACCAAAAAGCATCTTGATCCCCAACAAAGATACACTATCGAAAAAATCAACCCTAATCAACCATTGTCAATTAATTCTGATTGGAATTTTATTCAAGTTCAAGTAGCAGACGAACATCCCCTAAATCCTTCTTATCTCAAAAAATTAACCCAAAAACAACCAGAATTATTTGCTGAATTAGGACAGGAGCTAGATAGTTCCTATCTTTCTATGGCAGAGTATTGGAATATAGTAGGTGTGCCAACCATCGCTCTGCCCTATCTACTATTACAAACCCATTACCCTGCTATTCCCCAACTATACGATGCTTGGCAAGAAGAAAAACAGGGAATAGTTTTAGTAGAAGACCGTTCTCAATGGCAGTTACTTAGTCAAATTTGGTCACAACAAGATTTAGATTTACTCCAACTCTTATGGTCTTTAGATGAAATCGCCAAGTTGTGGACTCCCCTTTCTCAAGTTGGTTGTGCTAATAGTTTGCTGGTTGAAAACAACTTACGATTAGACGAAGATCAATCCTTTTGTTTGCAACAATTATACATTGACAATCCTAATCATCCTCCAAAGCTTTCTGATCTGGCTACAAAATTGCAACATTGGCTAAACCAGTCTCTTCCAAGCCAATATGAGGGATTAAACGATATTTTACAACAAGCGATCGCTGGAACCATCGAAACTATCGACCAGTTACGTAATCAAATGTACGAATTAGTGTCACTAGAAGCATTAGAAGCCACTAACACCAATAATCAAGCAATCGAATTAGATGACTCCATCTCTTCTGAAGAATTCTCAGACTTTAGCCTATTTTCCAGTGAAAGTGACTTTGGAGACGAAAATTTTATCTACGATAGCTTTATCTACAATAGCGACGGCGAGGAACAACCCACCGCCTTACTATCAATGGATCTAGAAAAGATAGATTATGCTAGTTGCACCGATATTGGCTCCCAAAGAGACCACAATGAAGACTTTTTTGGTGTTAGAACCATAGTTACTACCCAAGAAAACTTGAATTCTAAAACTTTGGAAGTACGTAATCTCTATATTGTCTGTGATGGGATGGGTGGTCATGCAGCAGGAGAAGTAGCCAGTGCCATGGCAGTAGAAACCCTACAAGACTATTTTCAAACCCATTGGCGAGATGAACTTCCTGATGAAGCAACTATTAGAGATGGCATCTTACTTGCCAATCAAACCTTGTGTGAGATCAATAGCAATAATTCTCGCTCTGGCAATGGCAGAATGGGAACTACTCTGGTTATGGCTTTGATTCAAGATACGAAATTAGCGATCGCTCATGTAGGGGATAGTCGGATTTATCGGATTACCCGAAAACAAGGCTTAGAACAGCTAACTGTAGATCATGAAGTAGGTCAAAGAGAAATTAACCGTGGTGTAGAGCCAGAGATTGCCTATGGTCGTCCCGATGCTTATCAACTAACTCAAGCTTTAGGTCCTAGAGACAGTAAGTATATCCGACCCAGCATTAACTTTTTCGATATCCAAGAAGATTGTTTATTATTACTTTGTTCCGATGGACTTTCTGATAATCAATTATTAGAAAAACACGGAGAATCTTATTTAAAACCTCTAATTAGTTCTAGTGCTGACCTCGAATCTGGTTTATCTAAGCTCATTGATTTGGCAAATCAATATAATGGTCATGACAATATCACAGCAATTGTAGTTAGAGTCAAGCTCAAACCCCATTTATAATTTATAGAGGAAAGTTTTTTAGGTTGGTCGAAGGTACTCCGCTGATGATAGGCGGAACGGGGTTGATTAACGGAGCGGCTGTGACGCTCCCAGACCTAGCGTCCTTGAAAGCCTTGTCCTGGGGAGACCCCAGACGACGATCCCTCGCCTGCTTCGACTTCGTCAAAAACTTTTAAAAGTCCCAAAGATTTTTTGAGATCATATCACTCTTCTAATTTAGCGAAGTATTAAAATTATTTAACTTTCCCCATGGTCAACCTTACCCTTCTAGAACCACAGACCAACCAACCTCTGCAAAATTGGCAATTTCTGGAACAGTCGGTGATCAGAATTGGTCGCGCCTTAAGCAATGATGTTGTTTTAAAAGGGTATTTTCAAGTTTCACGGAAACATCTAGAGATAATCCAAGTTCAAGAACAATGGCAATTAATCAATTATGGAACTAACGGCACTTTAGTCAATGATAATCCTGTCAAACAAATTATTCTTAATCATGGCGACCTGATTCGTTTAGCAGAAAATGGTCCTTTATTTCGGTTTGAACTAGAAGTTGCATCCACCACCAACCTACCAAATTTTAAAAATTATCCGACTGAACCTCAACCCAAATGTGATCATCGTAATAATCTGCCTGGTAGTATTTTCTGTATTCATTGTGGTCAACCCATCGTAGAAGAAGAAAAATTTATTGGTTCTTATCAAATTCTCAGAACTCTCGGTAAAGGTGGTATGGGGATTACTTACTTAGTATGGGATAAAAACCAAACAAATCAAGGAGCACCTTTATTATTGGTTTTGAAGGAAATGAAAGCAGATATGATTCGCGTCCCGAAAGCTAGAGAACTTTTTGAACGAGAAGCTAGGGTGCTTAAATCTTTAGCTCATCCCAACATTCCCAAATATTATGATTTTTTCGTTGAAAATAACCGTAAATATCTAGTAATGGAGTTAATTCACGGTCAAAACTTAGAAGATTTGATTCGTCAAAGGGGTGCAATAAATAGTGAAAGAGCCATTGAATGGATGATTCAACTTTGTCTGATCTTAGACTATCTTCACAACTTACAACCACCTCTAATACATCGAGATGTAAAACCAGCTAATTTAATCCTTAGAAATCTCGATGGTCGTCTCATGTTACTAGATTTTGGCGCAGTCAAAGAATTAGGAACATCTCTAAATACAAGAATCGGGGTGGAAGGCTATAGCGCACCAGAACAGTATAGTGGCAAACCCTGTGTTCAATCTGACATCTATGGTGTGGGAACTACCATTGTTTTTTTGTTAACTGGTAAAACTCCCATGCAATATTATCGTTACGAGAAAAATAAATATGAAATTGATACTGCCAGCATTCCCAACTTGTCCGACAAACTAGGGGATGTCATTAAAAAAGCCTGTCAGCCAGACCCTAGCGATCGCCACCAAAGTGCTAATGAATTATTGGAGAGTCTTAGGGCTTGTCTATAAGGTTCTTTTTACCGCGGAATGCGGTCGGGGAATGGGGCTAGAACAAACAGTTCACTGTCGGATTCATAAACATAAAACTCAAGAACTAGAATCCTTTGTCTTTTAAGCAAAGGAGTCTCAAAAAGTCTAATGTCATTCTTCCCAATCTTCTACTAACAACAGTTCTTGAATCGGGTCTTTTACCGAGAAATCAAATTCAATTAGTTCATTTTTCCAGTATTGCCAATCATTACCTAATAATAGAGCGATTTTACTGATACGGTCTTCTGGTTGGAGGATGTTTGATTCTACGAGAGAAGATACTTTACGCTGTAACTTCACCATCGGATGCACAGTTTGTTTCTCCATAAATTTAATGCTCATAGATAATAGAAAAATATGCTAGAAAATGAGGGTTTTGCTGGCTCTGTGTTACAAGCTAGGCCCATTGCAGAGTAAATAAAGGGTGAGGGATTAGGGATAAATCATCAAGCAATTTCCCTGATTCTTGAGCTTGCTTGATTCATCCTTGAAAAATGCTTTATTTCTCTTTCGTGCTCCTGTTTTACTTCCTATAAATCATTTACAAGACTAGAGTTGTAGATACACTAGGGCATCATCTACACTGAAATTTTCTCTTGTTAAAATTTACTGGAACTAGACTTACTCGAATATCAACATTAAGTTCCCTCGGTTAAAGTCGGTCTAGAAAATAGGCAAATAGAGTTAGTTAAGGACTAGTATGTATAGAGAGCTATTAATACTTTTAGCTTAATTAATCTTATTTCGCAAGTATTTTAGGTAATAAGTAGGGTAAATACTCTATCAAGGTAGAGGAAGCCGATCAAAAATTACAACAGTATGACTAGCAAGATTTTGTCTTTGAGCGGGTTTTTAGCGAGCGTGGTCGTAGGTATCACTGCTCCAGTTGTGGCTCTTAATTATTCTACTGGAGAAGCAGGAATCAACGCCAATCGCTTACATGAGTTTCCTTACAATTTACTAGGACGTAAGATCAGTATTGGTCAAGTAGAAATAGGCAGACCAGGAAAATTTGGCATTGATAAAGTGGGAAATAATGCAGCGAAAATTTGGCCCCAGAGAGTTTTTTTTCGTAATAAGCTGGCTCTGCCTAATGAAAACGTTGATAATCATGCGGTGATGGTAGCAGGGGTAATGATTAGTGATGATAAACATTTACGGGGAGTTGCACCAGAAGCTAAACTTTATTCTACCGCAGTAGGTTCTTTAAATGAAGGTGGTCAACCCCATGAATGCTTGGCTAGTCAGCATATTGCTTTGCAAAATGGAGGGGATGTACGAGCGATAAATTTTAGTTTTGGAGAATCTTTAGAAAGAGATCCTAGGGAAGAGGCGACTCTCGATGGTAAAGCTTTACTAACTAAATGTATTGACTGGTCGACTAGAGTTCATGATGTTTTATATGTGGTTGCGGGAAACCAAGGAAAAGGAGGTATTCCAATTCCCACAGACAATTTTAACGGGATCACAACAGCTTATACAACTAAACGTCAAGGTAAATTTACTAAAGTCGATTTTGCCAATCTGAGTGGGCTACCTCTGGGAATTGGTAGAAGCTTGATAAAACAAGAAATCAATGTAGGCGATCGCAGAGCTATTGGCTTACTTGCTCCTGGAAGTCAGATTGCTGTTTATAATCAGCAAGGGCAAATTGAACAAGTGAGTGGAACAAGTTTTGCTGCACCTCACCTTACAGCTTCTGTGGCTCTCCTTCAAGAATATGGCGATCGCATGTTGAATCAAGCTGTTCCTAATTGGAGTATAGCTAGTCGTCGTCATGAAGTGATGAAGGCGGTCTTACTCAATTCTGCTGATAAAATTCAAGATCGAGGAGATGGACTTTTACTGGGAATGGAGCGTACCATCCTCAATGAAAAAAATCGTACTTGGTTAGATTCTGATGCTTATAGAAACCCCCGTATTCCCTTAGATATCGAGATGGGGACAGGACATCTCAATGTATTTCGTGCTTATGAACAATTTAGGGGGGGACAAAACTCTCCTGAAGACTTTGTCCCTGAAATTGGTTGGGATTATGGGGAAGTAGAAGTCAATACTTATCAGGATTATTATCTAGAATTTCCCTTACAGCAAGATAGTCATGTTGCTATTACTTTAGCTTGGGATCGCTTAGTGAGTCTCAATGACCTCAACCGTAACGGGAAATATAATATGGGAGAAACTTTCCGCGATCGCGGTTTAAATAATCTCGATCTCTATCTTATACCAGCAGATGAAGAGAACAATTTAAGAAATACTTGTTCTTCTTTGAGTACTGAAGATAGTTTGGAACATATTTTTTGCCCAGTCCCTACTACGGGATACTATAAAATTCGGGTTTATCACCGTCGCCAACTCAATGAACCGACTCAGTCTTATGGTCTAGCTTGGTGGACAGTTGCTCAAAAGAATTACAGCAATTTGCATGATTAAGCGGTACAAGTGATCTCTCCGAATTCCGTCCGCGAAGCGACATTCCGAACTCAAGGGGATGTCCGATGACGTCAGTTCGATGGACTAGATTTCAAATTTAAGCCCCCTTCGCGCCCATTACCCTTTCCTCGAACTCAAGATTTAGCTTTATTTACTTCGTCTAATACCAAATCCGATTATCAAAGTATACTTTTCCTAATTCGACTACAACCTTTCTGACGACTGACATCACGACTTCTGACTTGCTTAACTTTTAAGTATCTTATTAAAACCGGATTTAGTATAACTCACGTTACCCCAGTTTTTGCGACTCAACCCAATGTTTTATTCAAGTCCGAACCTGAATATCGTTACCATCCCCCATCATGGTTTCGGAAAGCGTGGACTCCACCATTCATACCAAGAAATCCAGACTTTTTCCAAAGTCTGATAAGCTTCCTCAGAAGAAGAATTTTTCAAAGGGATAGACATATAAGTCCAGAGACAGCGATAGTCTCGCCAATCTTCCCTACCCAGCAAAACAGGAAGTAGACGACTTAACTGAGGGTCGTAAGTATTTCGGTTGTGGTTAAACTGTTCTGTAGTGACGGTACTTCCACCATACGGATTGATACAGGAACTCAGGTATGCTCGCTCCTGGTGAACAAACACAGTATAAAAGCCTATTCCTTGCTGCTGGCGCATTTTTCCAGAAATTTCTTGAGGGGGAGAGGACTGGATGGAAGGGTGTTCTGTAATGAACTGCTCCACTTGTCCCTGAGTACGAACCACATAACGCATTTCTATATCTAGAGGAATATTGTTGTGGAGATAGTGATACTCTCTGGCAGCTTTGAACACAGAACTAACGTTTCCTTCCTTGGAGTTAACTTTTAGGGGGTTACTGTCTAAAAACTGCCATTCTGGTAAGGAAACTTCTGGAGGAAAGTCAAAGGGTGTCCCTTTGGCAAAGTTGGGATCGAGGATTGATTTTCCTAGAACAAAAAGTACGACAGTCAAGTTGACAGCTAGTAAAGACAGCCGGATTGGATGCTTAAGATTCATCGATTTGAAGACTCCTGATAATTTAGCTCTTCAGGCTCCATTTGTCGAATCAGATAAAGGCAGAATAAGCCTAAAATTACTAGGGGAATGATGGAAAATAGTTGTGACCCCTCGCCGTGATGCCAATAGGTAAATCCTGCTTCGTTACTGGAGGCTAACAAAACACCAAGGAAGGCAACCCGCACACCATTGGAGATAAAAGCGATCGCGATCGCTGTAAGGGGTACAATAAAGTTATTAAGCAATTTAGAGGGAAACATCACCAGGTAAATAATGGCAATTTCCACTAGCCAGAAAATTTTGCTATAGCCAGCACAGCTTTCTACTACGTCCATAGCTGCAACGGGTGGGAGCAGAATAACCGTTCCTTGGCGCAGGGTTTCAACTCCTAATAGTCCCAGGACAGCATTGGCAAATTGAGCAGTAAAGGTTGTCAAGGCAAAATGGTATTCAATGGGCTGCTTTAGCACTCCAAACAAGCCGAGGACAAAGAGGATGGTAAGTTCTCGCCAATATTGTTTGATTGACTGGAAACCAGAGGCAATTAGAGCAATACCGAAAGCAGAAAAGAAAGGTATGGCTTGTAGCCAAATACCAGGATGACCAGAACTTTTGCTGAGGACAAATGCCAGACAAGCTGTTCCGAATAAGCTGGGATAAAATTTATTTGTGAGGCTCAATTTGTCTCGTTTTTTCCAGACTAGCCAGAAGACAGCTAACAAAACAAGTAGGCTTTTATCAATGGTTTGGATGCCTGTAATCGACCACAATGCTTGTAGGTAAATCGTCGTTAAGCTGATAACTAGGCACAATAACCACAGTTTGCTACTTTTAACAAGATAATTGAGCCAACTGAGCTTCAGCCACCAGATGAAAAAGCTAGTTTCTGGTATTGCTAGAGCTAAGAGAATAGTTAGTTCCTGCCAATATTGCTTGAATCCTTTGCTACCAGAGGCGAGAAGACTTAAACCGAGAACAGCGATGAAAGGAAGGATTAGTAGAGTGCGACCGGGAGCCGTCAGATGGGAGATTTTGAGGAGGACAAAGGTAATTATTACTGTACCGAGTAAACTAGATAAAAGGTCACTTTCTAAGGTCAAAGTTTGGCGTTTTTTCCAGAGCAGAATGCTAACAGCACTGAAGAAGATGAGGCTAATTGCTAGGGGTTGAATGGCTCTGGTTATCCAGCAAAAGTTAAAGTAAATCGCTGTTAAGCTAACAGCAATTGCCAATAACCAGTTTCTGGGGTCTTTGAGTAGTTTAGATGGAACTATAGGAGTTATTGTCATTCATCTGATTTTGATTTTAGATTGACCTCATTTTGACTTTAGTTGCTCTCTAACCCAAGCTCTAAATGCTTTCATCGTCTTATTTCTCCCGCTTAGCTTTACCTGTTCTAAATATTGGGGAATTACATCTTTAAGGGGTAGATCTGGCAAGGTCGGACTAAATTCTACTTCGATATAATTTTTTCCCTGTAACACATTAATCTGTAATTTACCCTGCTCAAATCTCCACAGTTCAGGGACACCCAAGGTAGCATAAATATGAGGATGAGTACGAGAAGTGACATCAATTTCTAAAGCTAAATCTGGCGGAGGATCTACTGTCAAGTCGAGCCTTGTTTTGCCTCTGATTTTGGCTTCATTTTGAATATAGAAACAATCATCAGGTTCAATTCCCTGCTGCATTATTTGATTTTTAAAAGTTGTTGAACCAAGGGGGTAAAATTCAATATCTAATTCTTCCAGAATTAATTTAATAAAATCACCAATAACCACTTTATTCACTTCATGTTCTGGCAATGGAGTCATAATTTCTAACAGTCCATTATCATAAGCAATTCTGGCTGAACGGTGTTCTCCTAATTCCTCTAGAATTGTCTCAAATTCTTGCCAGGTGATCTTTTCCAATAAAACCTTTTGTCCGGGGGGTACGTAGATTCTTTCTAATTCTAATAGCATGATTTGACCCCGATTTTATCAATGGATACATTAAGCTAAATATTACCTTCACAAGTATTTTAAGCGATTTTTATTTTAGAGTTCTCTGCCTATCAGAAGTATGTGACCTTTGTAGGCTGGCTTGAGGAATGAAAACCATCACCTGGATAAAGGTTAGGTTTCATTATCTTTTAATCCAACCTCTTAGTTTATTTAGTTTGTCAATTTTCAATTTATGGGTAAAGGGGAAGGGGGAAAGGAGCAATTTTCATTCCCTTACCCTTGGTTCACAAAACCGTGTTAAAGCTGGATCAATACTAACCTCTTGAATCAAGTGGGTTACGACGCTTTTTGGCATATTCTCTTTGACACAATACTCCGAAGCCTATGGCTAGACCTGAAGCAATGATAGTGAGGGGTTCAGGCGTTTTATGAGTAACGAACATTACGTTCCACTCAACATCTTTGTTGTCGCCTTTTTGATCGAATGCTCCTTTGAAGGCATTAGTTGGTTCGTTTAAAAAAGTCAAGTCTTTCAACTTTCTTCGGCAAGGAGTCCCTCAGTTTACTGATGGGACGTGCCGTATAAACGCCTGGGGAAACCCCAGGCGACAGGCACTCAGGAATTGCCGACAGGATTAAACAACACACAGCCCATTACTCCTTTTTAGTAATTTTGTTTTTGAAACGGAAAATTGACCCAATCTTTTCCAGTTAACATCATAAATACTGACTACTTTATTAGGTTTAGAATAACCGCCAATATAGCCTTTGACGGTTAATTTCCCTTTGGTAGCTCGAACCAAATCCCCACTTCTAAAGCCAAATGGAGTTACTGTCCCCCCTTTTCGCTTTCTAACCCCGTTTTTGCTTGGATTCTCAAAGTGTAATTGTCTTCGATACAATGATGGTCGAGCTATCACTTTAAATGGAGCATCAGTTAATTGAATTGAACCAATCCAATGATGACCTCTGGAATTAGCAGCATAGAAAGCTTTGTACTCAATAAATCTACTAGCACAAAGAGCTAGAGCATCATTGGCATGAGTAGTTACATCTTGAATAGATTTATTATCTTTGTTCTTTTCTAGTCCTAAATGTTTCCTTAAAATACTGGTTTTCCAACCTTCTAGACTATTAGGAGTCGCAATCTTAGACAACTGCTCTAACATCCATTTTTGCCCGACCATGACTGGGCTAAAGCCCTTGTCTCCTCTAGCTTTTACGTATTCGTAAACTATTTCGGTAACAGGGAATAGCTTAACTAGCTCTCGTACAACTCTCAGTTCTAGTTGGCGATTGGCTCTAATAGAAGGTGGTAGTTTATTACCTCTTCTATTGTCAAATCTCTTTTGTCTATGCGCTCTTTGAGCAAAGGGAAGATTACGGTTAATGCGTTTACCACGTCTGGCACGACGAAGTATTTTTTGAGCTTGTTTTCGCTGCGTTACTCGCTTAAATGGAAGAACCAAATGAGCGGTAAACAACACAGCTTTTTTACTAATTGCTGCTACTCCAGAAAACAGCTTGCCTGGATCGATGCCTACTACAATATCTTGAGTTTTTGTTCCACTTGGCTTTACAAGTAACTGAACACAAAAGATATTTAGATCATTCCAAACTGGTTTGGCTTTTCCACTAGCTATCCACTTTCGCGCTCTCGCGCTGGTGGTAGGCATGAGTGGTCTTCCTTCAGGAGATAGTACAGGTACTCGTATTGTTGAGGGGCTGTGGCGCGAACCTGCGTCGCGCCCTTGTAAGCCCCGTGGTTGTTTTTCCATTAGGTATAACCCTATATACAAGTTGTATGTTTCTTCCAGCACCTAATCCAGAATGTCCTCTCTTAAAGCGACTACTCCCAGTAGCCTTGCAGTTTGTCCGAACGAGAAAAGAATTCGGAAGTGCTTATCAGGATTAGGCTCTTGCTGTAGTGCAACTCTTAGTCGCTAACTGGGTTTAGCAAGCCTGCGATTAATCGCAGGTAGTTGACATCGATTGAGCATCGCTTATCAAAATGCTCGTCAGGCTTTTCGTTGCTCAATACTCATTACCAGTCACTGCCCCAAAAACTAGTACTTGAACTTTCAGAGGTGTTTTGAAATTAACAAGGACCAGAATTACAACATACACATATTAAACGAGTCGTGGTGTCGGTGAGAACACAACTAACAAAACATTTGGTGCCTGGTAGTTCTTGTCCAATGACATCATTGACACGTTCTGAAGGAATTCCAGCTGCCTCTAGAGTGGCTCGCGGATTTTCCGTGAGCTGCTTTTTGTACTCATCATCCTGCTCGCATTGCAGAGCAATTTGCAATGCTTTGATCCGTAAATCTTTCAGTTCCTGTGATGCTTCGCTTGCCATAATTGACTCCCAAGATTTATTTTACTGTGAAATACAGTCCTGATACATTAAAGCTTTTCAATCACCTCCTTCTGATAAGCGACAAAAGCCCAGTCGGCTCAGTTGATGAGGAAGATGCTTTGGCTGATTGAGGCGCAGCAAGCAAACTAACACACCCGAGTAACCGACCATATAGTCTGGAGTGAACGTTGTAGGTGCTTCCGATGGCCAAACTAACTTGCCATCACGCTCCACTCCAAATGCTTTCAGTAAATGTGCGAGCGACCAGGCTTCGGTAAGGTAGGCGCGATCGCTGGTCGTCTGGTACATATCCAATAGGAATTCAATGTTGCCAGCCAGACCGTGACATTGCGTTGGAGAATTCCATCGCCCACCACGAGCAACGGTTCGCGCAGCCCGCTCTGCAAGGTTGGCTGCCTCTGGAAGGATATTGAGGGCAGCAGCATGGAGAAAAAAACGCCCAATTCCAGTAGCACCCCGGCACCAAAAGGCTCCATTTACAGCTTCTTCCTCAACATCCGGCCAGTTTAAGCCACTCCCATCCTCAAGTGCTGGAACGGCCTGTCGTGCTAACCACCGACCAGCGCCCTGAGCAGCAATAAGGAAGCGTTCATCATTGGTAACCTCGAAGAGATCGAGAAGCGCATCGGCGATGCCTGCGGCACCATGAGCATATCCAAGGTAGGCAGAGCCGCTGAGAGAGTCATAGCCAGGAGGAATTGTCCAACAAAGCCCACCCTTACCCGTATCCTCGGCTGTTGCCAGCAGTGACTCACCAGCCGCAATTGCAGCCCGCAGGTGTTCTGATGCGCCAGTCTCATCCCAAAGCCAGATATGGAAACGAAGTCGTCCGGCGGTACCATTGAACAAGTCCGGTGAGGCGTAACTTTGTGATGAAATCCACTGTCCTCGTACCAATGCCGATGTAATCAGCTTGCGATCTCCCAGGACTTGACCTGCCCGTAAAAGTGCCGCTCCAATCCCGGCTTCACCGACATAAAGTCCAGGTAACGGCGATCTTCCTGGATGCGGCGCGAGGTTGAGCCAACGTGCTCCTTCTGCTAAGACAGCCCGATGTTCCGCATCTCCAAGCTCCGATACCAATTCGGCCAATGCCAGTACTACCCCAGCGTTCCCAACATTCAAATCCAATGCGTGGGTACCACTGCCAAGGTCGTGACTACTTGACCATGTAAGACCTTGCTCGTTCGGTGCCGATAGCGCCACAGCACAAATTGTGTTACCAAGCTGGTGTGCCAATTCCCGGAAATGGCATTCCATGTCTTCGTCAGGTTCCAAGACAGGCTCAGTTCCGAACGGCAATGGAACTGCTTCTACCTCCTCTTCTTCAATGGCCCTTAGTGCAGCATCAAGTACCTCCATAGATGGAAAGCGCTCGGCAGGGTCAGAATGGAGGCAACGAGCAATTACATTTGCCAAATTTGGCGCAATCGCCGGATTTAGCAAGTCAAGCGAAATATTTAACAAATTTAGAGGAACAGGGGCATGGGATGGTTCCGCACCAGTTGCCATGAAATAAAGGAGCGCGCCGAGTCCATAGATATCATCAGTTACAGCAGGAACCTGACCAGCCTCCTGTTGAGGAGACATGTAGCCACGGGTCCCGATACCAATAGGTGGAAGATCGGATGTCAACTCATAGGCATTATCAAAGTCAACTAAATATATTTGCCCCTGTGGACTCACAATTACATTGGGTGATTTCAAATCACGGTAGATAAAGCCTTCAGCATGAATTGTTGCAAGTAATTCAGCCAACTCCCGACCCCAGGTAACAATTTGCTTTCCTGAGATAAGGAGACCTTGTGCACGCATCTTGCCAACATGTTGCTCAAGCGTTTCCCCATCAATATCCTGCATTACGAGGAATAAGTCTTCATCCCGTTCAATCAGGTCAAAAGATTTTGGAAAGCTAGGATTATGAGCGAGGCGGCGAAGCACTTCAGCTTCCCAACGTAGCCGATCCCGTGCGTCGCGTCCGTACCGATCAATTCCAGCATCACGCCGCGCTCGTTTGAGTATGCAAGTTTGTGCAGCAACAATGTCTGTTGCCAAGTAAACTCCACCGGATGCAGATTGATGCACCATCGCTATGAGTAGATAACGGCCATTGATTAATGGATTCTCTGGAGGCAGTTCTTTTGCTACACCAGCCTTAATGAAGGGATCGACTACCCAGTCCACCACACTGTAAGAAGTTCGGCGATGGTCGGGAAACAACTCACCCTTAGTGTTGCTAATTGCCGATAAAACCTGACCCATTGGGGTTTGAATGAACTGATTGGCAAAGTTGCCATAGCGGTAATGCACCAAACTGCCCAACATCAATGGACGATCTGAAGGAACAGCAGGATAGCGCAGTCCGTGACCTTGTGTAACTTCATGTAGTGAGTTAGCAAGGTGAACTGCCTGAGCATCGTCGTTTGGATAAACTGTGATAAATTTACCAATTTGCGTTAACCCTCCCTGCCCATGATTGAGGTAGTCAAGTTTCGTTAGTGAAGCGGCAACCTTAAAGCTGGCATCTTCTGCTAATAACACTGGCAATGTTCGTTGAAGAACTTCTTCAGCCGACAATACGCTAGCTGAAACGTGCAATTTCCAGCCTTGGGCTGGGATCGTCACACCCTCATTGATAATCTGAATCCACATTTGAGACGGGTCTGAATCTGTCTTAATGCGCCATTTATTGGCATATACAGAATCAACACCGCAAGCCTTAGAAATGATGTTGAGAATGGAATCGTCAACTCGCTTCGCTTGAGTTCAGAGTTCAGAATTCAGAATGAGCGAGTTTAACTGGTTTGGAAGGAGGCTTGCAACCTCC
>JASJEK010000459.1 GCA_030064915.1 Xenococcaceae cyanobacterium MO_234.B1 | reverse complement strand
CAATTTGATATTGCTCTTTGCGCTCATTTTTTATTTACCTATTCTCAGAAATTTTCTCTAGAGTTTCATCTACAATCTATTTTAGAAATGTGTCGCGTAGCTCAAGATGTGAGAATTTTTCCTTTAGTAGAAATTTTTACAGGAGCAGTTTCGCCCCATCTTAATCCCATAATTAAAGCATTAGGCGATCGCGGTTATCAAGTTGCTATTGAACAGGTAGAATATGAGTTTCAAGTTAATGGTAATCAAATGCTTCATGTATACTAACCTGAGTGATAGCATCAAAAAAATAGCTCATTTAAAAATTAAGATAATTCTGATTAATTATTAATTAACATGGTTCCTACTCCTACTACATCAAAAATAAACACCTGGGTGTCTGCTAATTGGGATGAATATCTAGAAAATATTAATAATCCTATCTATGAAAAAGCCAAGGGTTACTATCATAGAAGAAAATACAGAATTGAAATGACGCCCATAGGTAATGATCATTCTCAAGCTCACTCAATCATTAATCATGCAATTTATTTATATGCAACTCTTAAAGGTATTCCTCTAAATGGGAAAGATAATTGTAGCTATCGCAAACCAGAAATATTTGAAATACAACCAGATTTATCTTGTTACATTAAAGACAATGCTAATACTATTCCCTGGGGAACAGGAATTGTTGATTTGAGTCAATATCCTGCACCAGATTTAGTCATTGAAGTTTCCAATAGTTCTTTATCGGATGATTTAGGACAAAAAAGATTATTATACGAAGATTTAGAAATAGCAGAATATTGGATTGTTGACGTTCAAAATGTTAGGGTAATCGCTTTTAAAATTGAGAATGAAGGTAGTAAAAGAATTCAAGAGTCACAAGTATTACCTGGGCTAGAAATTAAAATACTAAATGAAGCTTTACAACGCAGTAGAAATAGTAATCATACAGAAGTTAGTAGTCGGTTATTGCAACAGTTTCAATAGTTATTAGTTCAAAATAGTTATTAGTTCAAAATAGAAAGGTGGGCAATGCCCACCCGACAAATATAGACAGATATAATTGGTGATGCTAATCTTAGCCAGCAACTACAGGTTGATTAATTCCGACTAATTTTTCGCTTAATTCCCATAACTTCTTTGCTTTATTTTCATCTAAAGCTTCATTAGAAACTTCTTGTACAAAAGAAGTGCGCCCTTCTTTTTGTCTGTTACCCCAGCTAAAGTAAGCCCCAGATTCTTTGTATCTATCTTCAGCTACAAGTTGCGCTACGCGATCGCCTGCTGATTCCTGAGAGACATAACCCCCTGTAATATTCTTCTGGAAGAGAGGGAAGATTTTGCGGAATAAGGGGTAGTGGTTGCGGAATAGAGGAGTATCAGCAACACAACCAGGGTATAAGGAAGAGAAAATAATTCCTGTCGAGTTATGATAGCGTCGGTGCAACTCTCTCATAGTTAGCACATTGCAAAGTTTACTATCTTTGTAAGCTTTTCCTGGCTTAAATTTCTTACCATTAATCATGGTAATTGGCTCTTTGAAACCAGCTTCCATTCCTTCGAGGTTTCCTAAGTCTGGTGGTGCAGGGATCGGAATTTTACCCCCTAACTCTTTGGGGTTAGCTGTTACAGTACCTAAGATCACTAATCTTTTATCAGCCGAAGGAGATTTCATCAAATCTTCTAGCATTAGGTTACATAGTAGAAAATGTCCTAAGTGGTTAGTAGCAACACTTAATTCATAACCATCCGCACTACGCATTGGCTCTTTTAGCAAGGGTAAATAGACTGCTGCGTTACAAACTAAAGCATCTAAATATCTACCAGTAGCACGAAAATCATTAACAAACTGGCGCACACTATCTAAAGATGCTAAGTCGAGTTTGATAATGCTGTAACTACTTTGGGGGATGTTTACTTCTTTAGCAGCGTTTCTCGCTTTTTCCAGGTTGCGACAAGCCATGACGACGTGCCAACCTCTATTGGCAAGGGATTTAGCTGCATATAAGCCTACTCCTGAAGATGCACCTGTGATGATAACTGTTTTTTGATATGTACTCATTGCGATCGCGTCTTTCTATAGCTGTATGATTGATATTTTTTAGGATCGCATATTTGGGTAAACCCTTATCCAATATGGGGCGCAGTTGTCACATAAAGCAAAAATTGGTATTGCTGATTTGAGATATCAAGTTGGTGAAAATAAAATTTAAGTTATTAGCTAAAAGCTAATTATCAAGTAGATTGAATGCTTATGATTCAGGAAACCAATCCTCATCTAAAATTTGTTCTAAAGTAAGATTAATCTGTTCTGGAAGCTCGAATAATCTACTTAAAGACTTTTTAGAATCAGGTAAAATTTCTTGGTATATATCTTCTAATTTAGCTTTTAAACTGGGAGATTCTTGCAACCTTTTTTTGAGCAATACTCGAAAATTAACTACCTCCGATTCCCAATGTCCTTTATTCCTTTCTCTTTCTGATTCCCAATATTTCAGTTTTAATAAAGGTTCAGTCAGACCCATTAATAAACTTTCTATAGCACGTTTCTGACTTCTACCCATATCCTCAATTTCTTCAATTAAATTATCCCAATCTATCTGTGAATAATTTCTCTCTTTTAATCTTTTAACCATTGTTTTAATCCAGAGGTAATAGTCTTCTTCATATCCCGTTTGCTTCATCTCAACCTCTCTAAAAATCGACCTTCAATAATTATTTATTAACAGTATTAATCAAGATTGAGACTAATACTGTTATATTTTGCTTTTTGTTCTTATTTATATTAAAGCTGAGAACAAAATCTAGGGAGTAGCAGCTAACTCTTGATTATCAGCGTCTTCCCCTGATAAAGTTTCTTTATTAGAATCCTGCTTTTTCTTGCTACTAAATTTTTTAGTTAAAGCTGGAGCATAGAAAATTACCGCAATACCAGATACGACTAATGCAGAACCCAACCAAGTCAATCCTGTTACCAAAGCAGGTTCTCTTTTTACTTGTAGAGTAGATTGTTTTAAATCTCTTGGATTCCAAGAAGCTTGGGCGATTTTCCAACCCTGATACCAGGTAGGATGATTCATCCACACTTTGCGAGACTCTACTACATGATTCGCTTCATCTTCGATGCGGATTTTGCTTGTCCACATAGCCACAGATTCCGAACCTTCATTGCGATCTACAATAAAGTCTTCTAGCTTAATAGCAAAAGGAATTTGCAGTAGCTTGGGACTAAAAGCAGCATAGATTTCCCCATTCTCTTCCTCAATAGCAGTGGGTTCAGCCCAAGGTAGCCAGGTTTCTTTTCCTGAAGGTGTTTTAACCAATAAAGCTGCTGAACCTTCAGCATTAGGATCATCACTCACTACAATATCCCGTTGCAATTTACTGTTAGGGATATATTTTTCTAAGGTAATTTGAAAATCTGCCCAACCAGGAGTTACTGATTCTCCAACCTGATACTTTCCAGACTTAAAGCCTTTAGAAGACTTGGCTGCATAATATAGTTCTCCATCTTCCCCTACAATAACCCGAAAATAATCATTAGCTTGGGCAAGTTGTACTTGATAATCGAGGTTTAAATTGGCAATTGCTTCTCCCTCAACTACCGCATTAATGGGCGGAATATCCTCTTTCCCAAAAACAAACCATCTTTCTACACTATTAGAGTTACTTATTTCTAGTAATACTCCAGGATTATTCAAGTTATCAGACACACTAATAGGGCGATTATTACTGTCTAGACGAAAATCAGGGAAAAATTTGATAAATTTCAGTTCTAAATCTTTAAATTTAACTGATTTATCCCCATTATCTTGTACATCAAAGGATTTTATCTCCTGATTATAATTAACGGTAATTTCTCCCCAAGGATGTTGATTGTTCTCTTTAGGTGCAGTTAAAAGCTGTTTCAGTTGTGTTGAGTCTTTAGCTTTAACTATTCCCAACTCCGCAGGACCGATCGCAAGTGTATCATAACCATTAGGAGCAACAGCTAGGGAACGTTCTAGAGTTTGTCCCATGCGATCGCTGTGTAGGCTTAATGTAACAGCAGGGTTTTCTATCGCCCCACCTTCGACAAAGTTAACTACTTTAACTGTATTGTCGCTGTAAGCTTCTAATTCTAAGTCTCCCACAAATCTAGGATTTACTGTTCCATCTTGCTTAATAAAAATATTGGCTCGCTGAATTTCATTATCAGCATTTACGACTTCTAAAGTATCTCCTTCAACTCGAATCTGATTATTTGCACCACTATCAGTTCTTACCAGCAGCATTCCTTCAACTCCGAGATGAATTACCCCAGCCGAACCAGCAATAATCACGATTAATCCTAAATGGGTGATGGCAAAACCAATTTTGCGCGCCCCCCTCCAAGGATAGCGAGATAAAGCAGAAACCCCCAGATTTATTGCCAACAAGAACATCAAAGCCCCAAACCAAGGACTTTTATAGATTTCCTGCTGTACTGTGGTTGAGCCTACCTGAGATTCATAAAAAGTTGCCCAGATTAAAATCCCCACAATAGCACTTAGTAAGGGGATTGCCAGTTTAATAGAACCAAAAAAGCGAACAATGGGATCAAACATGAATTTAGAGACGTTGCTTGTTGAGTGGAATTTATGAGATTGCTAATATTGTTTCTAACCTATGGAATTAGTTATTTAATTAGAATATTACCAATGCTATTATTTATTTCATTGATTGTATAACTGTTTATGGAGGAGATGATAAGACCTCTTGCTTAAGTTCGATAAATCTTGGTAGCGATGTAGCATACTACGTCGATAAAGTAGCAAGTAAGGAATTTTGATGAAAAGTTTACTTTTGAAAGATATCTTTTTATCCTCTAAGAAAGCGATCGCTAATTGTGAGCTTGAAATCTACCCTAATGGAAATTGGAGGTTTGTAAATGAAGTCTGACTTTCAAATGATGACAATGGGAGAACTAAAAAAATATGTTCTAGAGCATCGAAATGATCAAGCAGCATTTCAAGCATTAATGGATCGTGTTGATGCTCAACCCCAAAATCAAGTCTATGGAGAGGTAGATGCTGAGGAGTTTTCT
>JASJEK010000015.1 GCA_030064915.1 Xenococcaceae cyanobacterium MO_234.B1 | reverse complement strand
GTTGGTGCTTCTATGGGAGGCGCAGCAGCAATTGATTTTACTCTGGCTTATCCCGAATTAGTCAAAAAATTAGTCTTATTAGATAGTGCTGGTTTAGCCAAACAACCAGTAATAGGAAAGTTTATGTTTCCCCCTCTAGACTATTGGGCGACAGAATTTCTCCGTAATCGCAAAGTAAGAAAAAATATTAGTAAAGCAGCTTATTATGATAAAAGTTTTGCTAGTGTTGATGCTCAGATTTGTGCAGCTTTGCATTTACAATGTCCCAATTGGAATCAAGCTTTAATCGCTTTTACTAAGAGTGGTGGCTATGGTTCATTTATTAATAAAATTAAGGATATTTCTCAACCGACTTTAATTGTCTGGGGCAAACAAGATAAAATTTTAGGCACAAAAGATGCAGGTAAGTTTGCCAAGTTTATTCCCAATAATAAATTAGTTTGGATTGATAAATGTGGTCATGTTCCCCATCTGGAAAAACCTCAAATTGTAGCAACAGAAATACTCAATTACAGTAATCAGTAATCAGTAATCAGTAATCAGTAATCAGTAATCACCAATCCCCAATGAACAATCAACTATTAACTGTCGAAAATCAACTAGACAGTTTTGCTATTACTTTTGCCCCTCTATCTTTAAGCGAAATATATTCTCTCGCCGATGATCCTGGTAATGGTGCGATCGTATTAATGAGTGGTACAGTGCGAAATCAAACCGAAGGAAAACTTGTAAAATCCCTAGAATACCAGGCTTATGAGCCAATGGCGATCGCAGTTTTTCGCTCTATTGCCCAACAAATTCGCAGTCAATGGGAAGATGTTAACCGCGTAGTAATTCATCATCGCATTGGACACTTGTATATTGGGGAAATTAGCGTGTTAGTAGCTGTAGGTTGTCCTCACCGAGGAGAAGCTTTTGCCGCTTGTAAGTATGCTATAGATACTCTTAAGCATAATGCACCCATCTGGAAAAAAGAGCATTGGGAAGATGGTTCAAGTACTTGGGTAAGTATTGGTGCGTGTGAAGAAGATTAACATACTTATTGGCAGAAGAATCAGATGGCAAGCGCCTGAAACCATCACTTTTAATTACATCCCAAGAGTAGTGTTCCCAAAAGAATAATCAGTGATGAAATTGCCACGATGGGAATTACGGGTAAAAAACCGAAGGTAAAACTAGGAGGAATTATGCCAGTCTGCAAGCCAACTAGGATTCCTTCACCAGCTAAAATTGACAGCAGACAACTGGTAGGGGAAACATTTCTGCCATACAAAGCAGCAATTACGGTGGGAAACAATACCGATAATCCGCTAAAAGCTGCGGTAGCTAGAGCTAGTATGGACTCTGGTGGTTGATAAGCTAAGATTAATCCTATGGTCGCTAATACTATAATTAATAACCTGCCCACCAAAGTTTGCTCTGATAAAGAAGCCTGGGGGCGAAAATAGGCAGTATAAACATCCCGCGTTACCATGGAACTTAAGGCTAAAAGTTGAGAATCTAAGGTGGACATAAATGCTGATAATGCACCCACCATTACTAGAGATGTCAACCAGTTAGAAGTATATTCATTTAGCATCATAGGGAAAATCTGATCGGTTGCTTTACCTGTCAAGTCGGGAAAGGCAAGATGTCCCCACATCCCAATGATGACAGGGCAGATAAATAAGATGCTTGTAATAATAGGATAAAAAATTGTCGCTACTTTCAGTGAATCAGAGGTTTTTGGGGTATAAAACCGCATAAACATCTGGGGCAGCATAGGCAAAGTAAATGTCCACAGACAAAGATAACTAAACCACTTTTTCTGAGTAAAGAAATTATCAGCACCCTGTCGGGTAAACAGTTCTGGGTTTAAATTATAAACCGCCTGATTAGCTGCACCAATTCCCCCCAAACCATGAGCGATCGCAAATAAGGCGGCAATCATCAAGACAAACATTAAAATACCTTGGAAAACATCGGTTAAGGCCACACTATTCATGCCCCCAATGCAGACATAAAAGACGATCGCCAAGGTTAACAAAGTTGCTCCAATAAAATAGGGAATTTGTCCCCCTGTCAGATTTTCTAGAAGATATCCCGCCCCTATAGGTTGTAAGGTTAAATAAGGCAGAGTAAAAATCACCATTACTGCCAAAAAAATCAATTTTAGTGGCTGATTTCCGAAACGATCTGCAATTAACTCGGCGGGGGTAATCAAGCCTTTTTGTTTCCCCAATCGCCAAACGCGATCGCCGATAAAATAAAAAGTTAAGGCGGCAAATCCTGTTCCCCATGCCATCATTGGATAGTAACTAATCCCAATTCGATAACCCGAACCAGCAAATCCGAGAAAAAAGAAAGCACTAAAGTTAGTTGCACTCAAGGTAAAAAAGAGAACAATTGCCCCGAGACTACGATTAGCTAAAAAATAATCTTCCGCTGTATCTTTTTGACTTTTATAGCCAATAAGTCCTACCCAGAGAGTAAATAATAAATAGACAATTAAAGTAAGATAGGGAAGCAGCAATTCCAGATTCATCTTTTTTGTTCCTCATCTTGTGGTGTTTGCCAGAATTTCAGCCCAAAGATAATTAGGGCGAATGCGAAGGTAATTTGTAAACCGAGAAAATAAAATACCCAAGGAGGAAGATTCAACCAGGATAAAGTAACTGGTTGTTCCCAAGACCAAAAATCGAGGGAAAGAAAAAACATCAATGTGAAGCTGAACCACCAGAATGAGGAAGCTTGAAAAATTTTCATCTTGTACTTCGCATCTCTCGTTGAAAAAATCATAACTCCTGTACGGACGTTCCATGGAACGTCCCTACGAATTCCGTACGCGAAGCGACTACCGCAGGTCACTCCGAACTCACGTGGTATCGGATTGATTTCAATCTTAAGCCAAAGACTTGGCTGCTTTTTGCTTTTGAGATTGTATTTCTAAATAAACCAACAAAGCATTAATATCTGCTGGGTTTACCCCTCCGATACGGGAAGCTTGACCAATAGTTAAAGGGCGAACCGAAGAGAGTTTCTCTCTGGCTTCCATTCGCAAACTATCGATCGCCATATAATCAAGATTTTCTGGTAATTTACGATTAGTATGACGAGAGAGTTGTTCAATTTGAACTTCTTGGCGTTTGATGTAACCAGAATATTTAATGTCAATTTCTGCCCCTTCGGTTTCTGCTAGGGTCAGACTGCAATCGCCTAAACCATGTCTCACTAGGTCAGGATAGTGGAACCCAGGACGACGCAATAAGTCGGCTAGAGTAATTGAACCTTTAATTTTTTGTCCCGTTTCTTCGGCGATCGCAATTCCTACTGCATCGTTTTCTTTGATTCTAGTGGTGTGTAACCGTTCTTTTTCTCCTGCAATTTTGGCTTGTTTATCACAGTAGAGTTGCCAACGGCGATCGTCTATTAAGCCAATTTCTCTTCCTAAAGGAGTCAGACGGCGATCTGCATTATCCGAACGCAAGACTAAGCGATATTCGGAACGACTAGTAAGCATTCGATAGGGTTCACGTAAATCTTTGGTACACAAGTCATCAATTAATGTCCCAATGTAACTTTCTTCACGGGGTAAAATAATCATTTCCTGACCCGTAGCAAATCGCGCTGCATTAATTCCAGCTACAATACCTTGGGCTGCTGCTTCTTCATAGCCTGTTGTACCGTTAATTTGCCCTGCGGAGAATAGTCCCTCAATTTTTTTGGTCATCAGGGTAGGGTAACACTGAGTTGCAGGTAAGAAATCATACTCTACTGCATAAGCAGGACGTAGCATTACACAGTTTTCTAGCCCAGGAAGAGTATGAAGCATTGCTAATTGCAATTTTTCAGGTAATCCGGTAGAAAATCCTTGGATATACAGTTCAGGAATATCTCTTCCTTCTGGTTCAATAAATATCTGATGACTCGCTTTATCCGCAAAGCGCACTATCTTATCTTCAATACTAGGACAGTAGCGAGGACCTTTAGCATCTACCCAACCGCCATAGACAGGAGACAAGTGCAGGTTTTCCCGAATGATCTGATGAGTTTCTGAGGTAGTCCGAGTCAAGTAACAATTCATTTGTTCTCTTTCTACCCAAACCTCGGGGTCAAAGCTAAACCACCGTACCTCTTGATCGGGAGGCTGTACTTCCATTTTGCTGTAGTCAACTGACCGCTTATCAACCCTAGCAGGGGTACCAGTTTTGAGTCTTCCTGTTTCAAACCCTAAACGGTTTAAAGTTTTTGTCAAGCCAATAGCTGCAAATTCTCCTGCCCTTCCTGCTTCCATAGATTTATTTCCCACCCAGATACGTCCCCCCAAAAACGTACCAGTAGTTAAGACTACAGCTTTGGCACCGAAACAAGTACCGAAATAAGTCTCTACCCCTAAAACTCGATCATTTTTACCCAGCACTAGATCCGTTACCATTCCCTCACGGATACTGAGTAAGGGCTGATTTTCCACAATGCCTTTCATCACCGCAGCATATTCTCGCTTGTCAGTCTGCGCCCGTAAAGCCCACACCGCAGGACCACGGGAAGAATTTAACACCCGTTTTTGGAGATAGGTGCGGTCTGCCATCTTACCGATTTCTCCCCCCAAAGCATCAACTTCATGGGTTAACTGAGATTTAGCTGGACCTCCCACCGCAGGGTTACAAGGTTGCCAAGCAATTTTATCGAGATTGAGGGTTAACATCATGGTGCGACAGCCCAACCGCGCGGCAGCTAAAGCAGCCTCACAGCCAGAATGTCCTGCACCTACTACGATGACATCAAAGGAGTCTTGGAAATCAACAGACATACTACTAAATACTTATCAGTTATCAATCTTATCAGTTATCAATTAAGAGCGATTTTTTAGGGGGTAATTATTTATCTTAATTAATCTTAGAATTAACTGATATCTGTTTCCAAGATACTCTGGTGGTAAAAAGCTAATAGCTATTAACCCTAAATCATAGAATTAAGATGTTGGAGTAATTGAGGTGCTTGGACAACTCCTTCAATTCTTTCTGTTGGTTGTCCGTTTTTAAATAAAATTAGAGTTGGTAAAGCTTGAATATGGTATCGAGAAGCAATATTAGGATAGCGGTCAGTATCTATTTTAACTACTTGCAAGCGATCGCGTAAATGAGCCCCTACTTGTTCTAAAACCGGATTCATCATCTGACAAGGGCCACACCAAGTAGCGTAAAAATCTACTAACACAGGAGTTTTAGAACTTTCGATAAGTTCTTGGAAACTAGAGAATTGCTTTTTTACTGCCATAGATTTATCAGAAAGATAGTTGATGCTCCCTGCTATGGTAACTAAAAAATTTGTTAAGAAGGGTTTGAATCCGAAAATTACCCTAGATCATTAGAATAAGACTCCATAACAAAATTACCCTAAATCATCTCCAATCTATTTATGGCAGAATTTCCTTGGTTGACAACCATTATTCTTTTTCCCATCGTTGCCTCTTTACTCATTCCTTTTATCCCTGATAAAGATGGTAAAACAGTACGGTGGTACTCTCTAACAGTTGCTCTAATTGACTTTGTCCTTATTGTTTATGCTTTCTATACTGGTTACGACCTCAGTAACCCTGACTTGCAGTTAGTAGAAAGTTATACTTGGATACCAGAAATTGACCTGAAATGGTCTTTAGGGGCTGATGGCTTATCTATGCCTCTAATCATCTTGACAGGCTTTATCACTACCTTGGCAATTATGGCAGCTTGGCCCGTCACCTTTAAGCCGAAATTATTTTATTTCCTGATGTTGGCAATGTATGGCGGACAAATTGCTGTTTTCGCTGTGCACGATATGTTGTTGTTTTTCCTCGCCTGGGAATTAGAGTTAGTACCTGTTTATCTAATTCTTTCCATTTGGGGCGGCAAAAAACGCCTTTATGCTGCGACTAAGTTTATTCTCTATACGGCAGGGGGTTCTCTGTTTATCCTAATAGCTGCCTTAACAATGGCATTTTATGGGGATACAGTTACCTTTGACATGAGCGCGATCGCAGCAAAAGACTATAGCTTTAATCTGCAATTATTACTTTATGGTGGATTTCTCATTGCCTATGGCGTAAAATTACCGATTTTTCCCCTTCATACTTGGCTACCAGATGCCCACGGCGAAGCTACCGCCCCTGCCCATATGTTACTAGCAGGTATTCTCCTAAAAATGGGCGGATATGCCTTATTACGGATGAATGTAGGAATGTTACCTGATGCCCATGCTTTCTTTGCACCCGTATTGGTAATTCTGGGAGTAGTCAATATTATTTATGCAGCTTTAACTTCTTTTGCCCAACGCAACCTGAAACGGAAGATTGCTTATTCTTCAATTTCCCACATGGGATTTGTCCTCATTGGTATTGCTTCCTTCACTGATTTAGGAGTCAGTGGGGCAATGTTACAAATGATCTCCCACGGTTTAATTGGTGCTAGTCTCTTCTTCATGGTAGGGGCTACCTATGATCGCACCCATACCCTAATGCTGGATGAGATGGGTGGTGTAGGACAGAAAATGAAGAAAATTTTTGCTATGTGGACTACTTGTTCTCTGGCCTCTTTGGCATTACCAGGAATGAGTGGTTTTGTAGCAGAATTGATGGTATTCGTTGGTTTTGCTACTAGTGATGCTTATAACACTACTTTCCGTGTCATTATCGTCACCCTAATGGCAGTAGGGGTAATTCTTACTCCTATCTATCTCTTATCCATGTTGCGAGAAATGCTCTATGGGCCAGAAAATGAAGAGTTGGTAGAACACACCAAGCTAATAGATGCTGAACCAAGAGAAGTCTTTATCATTGCTTGTCTGCTAGTACCTGTCGTCGGTATTGGTTTGTATCCCAAGATCGTTACCCAAATTTACGACTCTACGACCAATCAACTGACTGCTTTGTCACGCAATTCTGTTCCTCGTTTAGTGCAGCAAACTGCAACTATTCCCAATCAGTATTCTCTGATGTCGGCAACTGCTCCTGAGATCAAAAATGTTACCAACAGATAAACTATGGCTTTAGTTTAATCTTTGACACTTAATCTTTGACACTGTAGAGGCAATTGACTAATTGCCTCTATCTTTTTTTGAGATGATAATTATCCTTGAACAACTTGATTACGACCTTGTTGTTTAGCTTGGTAGAGAGCATTATCCGCTCTATCAACTAATACAGCAGGAGTAGAATCCCAATGAGGAATTTGGGTTGCTATTCCCATACTAAGAGTAATGTAATCGCTGACAAGAGATTTACCATGAGGCAATTTTAATTTCTCAAGTTGTTGACGAATTTTGTTGGCGATAAACAAAGCACCATCAGCATTAGTATCAGGTAAAATAATAGCGAATTCTTCTCCACCATAGCGAGCTACCAAATCCGCAGGTCTTCTAGTAGATTCCTGGAGAGTTTTTGTTACTGTTCGTAAACACGCATCTCCAGCAGGATGACCATAGGTATCGTTATATAATTTGAAATAGTCAATATCACATAAAATCAAGGAAAGAGATTTCTTTTCCCTAGCCAGACGTTGCCATTCATTTTTTAAAACTTGGTCGAAGTAGCGACGGTTAGCAATACCAGTTAATCCATCTGAAATAGCTAGTCTTTCTAACTGCCTGTTAGCATCTTGTAATTGAAGATATAGTTCTGATTGTTGGATGGCAATTGTAACTTGAGTAGTTAACTGCTGTAAAAACTCAATCTCCCAATCTAGCCATTTGCGAGGAGTGGTAAAGTTATGGGCAACTAACATTCCCCACAATTGGTCATTATTTTGCTTCTTGGTTGTGTTAGGGTCATTTAACCAAGCTAAAGGCTCATAACGATAATTTATGGACGGGTTACGCCATATTGGCAAAGTCAGAATTGATCTGATTTGATGTTCTGCTAAAGTGTAGGGGTCTAATTGGGGAACACTAACGACATCTTCGATCGCTTTAAAATAAGAGGAATCTGGTAAATTAGAGTCTGGGATAAATAGATTGGCAATATCAGGAATAAATTGAATTTCACAAGATTGTGCTGAGTTATTAGGTTCAATAGATTCTGTTATGATTTCTCCTGAGCTTCCAGATTCACAACGATAAATCAATACACGATCTGTTTTCAGAAATTGCCTTACTTCAGCTACTGTACTACTAAGAATATCCGTCAGATTTAGAGACTGACGAATTCGATCTAGCATTTTTTTCATTAATGCCTGTTGACGTAAGGTTACTTCTGTATGCTGACGCTCAATAGCGTAGCAAATAGACCGAACTAATAGTTCTCCTTCAAATCTTCCTTTAACTAAGTAATCTTGAGCACCTTCACGTACTAATTGAATGGCAATATTTTGATCGTTTAAGGCGGTAAGCACCACAATGGGAGATTCGGGAGCTTTTTGTTTTACTTGAGCCAGACTTTCTATTCCTTGACTATCTGGAAGAGATAAATCTAGTAATATGACATCAAAACTATCTTGGGATAAAACCTCTAAAGCTTCTCTTACTCGCTTGACGTGCTTGAGTTGTAGTTCAAAAAAGTTCTCCTCACCTAAGATTTCCCTAATCCAGTCTGCATCTGCTATATCATCTTCTATTAAAAGTATTTTGAGATTGGTAATATTCACTGAAATACATTTCTAAAATTTGTTAAAAATATTACAATCTAGTTGATTTACTCAGGTGTTAAGAGTAAAAACTCTAGTACATATTCTTGTAATTTGAGAGATAAAGTTGATAACGGGTCATTATGAAATAAATTGAGCTGACTTTATTATATTTTAAATTCTAAAATTAAGATATCAGTAGATATTCTAAACTTCATCATAACTAAATTTCAGTATCTTTACTAATAATTTATAAAGTTATAATAGTGAGCTTTTACTAGAATATATAACTGCATCAAAAATTCTTAGTACATACTATAGTAAGTATTATCAGTTAGTTATCTTGATTCAGGATATCCTCTGTTTTTAGGTATTTGAGAAAAATGTAGCCAAAAATTTAAGCTGGTTTGAACTAGGACTAAAAAATCTTCAAACTCATAAGGTTTACTTAAATAACAGTTGGCTTGGAGCTCATAACTTTGCAGAATGTCTTTTTGTTGAGTAGAAGAAGTAAATATAATCACTGGGATTAATTTAAGCTGTTCATCCTGTTTAATAGTTTTCAAAAGCTCATATCCGTGGATTCCTGGTAAATCTAGATCTAGTAAGATTAAATCAGGTATAGGAACATTTGTATAGGGGCTTTCCCGCCGTAAAAACTTTAATGCTTCTTCTCCATTTTCTACTATATGTAATTTGTCAGGTATATTATTTTCTTCAAAAGCCACTAACATTAAATCTTGATAGCTTGGTGTATCTTCAACTAAAAGAATATGTTTGATAACTTCCGAATTTCTCTTCATTGACATAAAATACCTCAATGATACATACCTCGCTATCTTTAACTTATCGGAAGAAGCTAAATTACTGAATCTTGGTTGGTACAATTGCCCAATTAGATTGAACAGAATGGGAGTAGTTTTGATTAGGGATAGTAAAATAGAACACCGACCCATAACCAAGTTGAGATTCAACCCAAATCTTACCACCATGACGTTCTACAATTTTTTGACAAATTGCTAAACCAATACCAGTACCAGGGTATTCTTCTTGGGTATGAAGACGTTGAAAAATTTGAAAAATGCGCTTGGTATATTGTGGCTCCAAACCAATCCCATTATCAGTGACTGAAAATTGCCAAATTGTTTCTTTCTTCTGAGTTTGAATTTCAATATGAGGTGGGATTTGGCGACGATATTTAATACTGTTACTAATTAAATTTTGAAATAAAACTACTAACTGACTAGAATCAGCTATTAAGGTGGGCAAATTGTTATCAGTAATAATTGTGGCATTACTAGAATCAATTTCAGACTGAAGATTAGAAATTGCTTGTTGCAGAACTACATTACAATCTGTTTCACGAAAAGTATTTTTTGCCCTTCCTACTCTCGAATATTCGAGCAAATCTTCAATTTGAGTTCCCATTCTTCTTACTCCACCGACAATATAGTTGATGTATTTATCGGCTTTAGCGTCTAATTGTTCTCGATAACGACGTTCTAGTAATTGAACATAGTTAGAAATAGTTTGTAGTGGTGCTTGTAAGTCATGGGAAACAACATAAGCAAATCTTTCTAATTCAGCATTGGAACGAGCTAGTTCTTGACGTCGTTTGACTTCACTTTCTAGTAATTCTGCTTGAGACAATGCAATATTTAATTGTTCTATTAAGTGTTGTAGTAATTCAATTTCGTCTTGAGTCCACTGACGGGGTTCACTGCATTGCTGTACACATAAAAGACCCCATAAATGGTTGTGATATTTTGAGGAATAATCTTTAGCAGTAATTTCTGGCCCATTACGAAAGATCGGTAATACTAAATTGGCACGAACCTGATATTTTTGTAACATTTGTTGATGGCAAGGATCAAGTTCTACCTGATTAATATCGCTCCATTGATAAACATATCCTTCAAAATATTTTTCTGAGATTATTTGATAACAATCCTTATCAATAATTACTTGTTCTATCATAGAAGGAAAGTTCGATGATACCGATTCTTTGATCACTTTAGCTGAGTGATCACCGAAAAGCTGAAACAGAATTACTCGATCTGCATGAATAGTTTTTTGTAACTCAGTAACTGTAGTTTGCAGAATTTCTCCAATATCGAGAGACTGGCGAATTTTAAGAGCAATTGATCTGAGTAAATTTCGATAGCGAGTTTGTCGAATTTGTTGAGCGATCGCATGTTTTTCTTGGGTAATATCTCTAGTACTACCGTAGATTTTAATAATGTTTCCTTGGTCGTCTTCTATAGGAACAAGAATAGTTAACCAAGTGTAAGCAACTCCTTTGATATTTAGGGTATGTTCATAACTAAGAGATTGCTTAGAATTAATACAGTTTCGATAATTTCTTTCCTCTACAGTAGGGAGAAGTTCTTTAAGATGCTTACCAGTAATTTCTGCTTTACTAATTCCGATAATTTGTTCGTAGGCTGTGTTGATCGTGTCGTAAATTAATACATTATTCGGAAGAACACTTAAAGAGAACAAGCCATCAGTAGAATGACTAAAAAATCCTTTATATAAAGTTTCTGAAGATTTAATTTCATTTTTAGCTACTTGAATGTTGTCCAGATTTTGAATTGTAGCTATTAGATATAGAGGATTGTGGTTAACATCTCTAACCAGAAATGCAGAAAAATTTACCCACTTCCACTGTTGATTTTTAGATAAATAACGTTTAGCTATACTTTTAATAGATACATCACCAGTTAATACCTGTTCTAAATATTTCCAAGAATTTTCTAAGTCTTCTGGATGAGTAATATCTTGAAAAGTAAGTTCAGAAAATTCTGGTTCAGAGTATCCTAGTAATTGACACAATGTGGGGTTAGCTTGTAAAAATTGACCAGAAGGAGCAATTAAAGCCATAGCAATATTAGCTTGTTGAAAAAAATCTCGAAAACTTGGCTCATTAGATTTAGCTTTTTCTGATATTTCTAGATATTTTTGTTGGGCGACATTAGATAATAATAGTCTCAAAGAACGTTCTATATCAGTGGGAATCAATGTTTTAATGTTTAAGTAATCTGAAACGCCTAAGTTTAATAAATATTGACCATTAGCTACACTATTAGTAAGACAAACAATTGGCGCGAAATTAGTTTTTTGTTTAATCTTTTTAATACTTTCTTGAGTAAGTGATGGCAAGATATTTTGGTCAATCAAATAGATATCAGGTTGAACAATATTTGACTTTTTCTCCCATTCCTCGGAATTATCAAGCCAATTTAGTGTGTATTTTTTACTAGTACTGCTATTGATTTGCTCTAGATAGTCTTCAAGAGTATGATAAATTTCTAAGGATGGAGATATTAAAATCACCTTAATCACTTTGTCTCTCATTGGTCTATCACTCCACGACCTATTCCCTCACATTAATACATACAATCTTGGGTTTTGCCAAAGTGCAAGGTAGTCCGCCCTTTGCGATATTTGTGTCCTGGCTAATTATGCTGATTCCGAGAAAATGATTATTTTCTCGATCATGGGTTCTGTAGTATTTCTGATTTGATAAACTTAAATTCTGTGAGTGCAAGGTACTTCCTCCTTCAAGGGTCGAGCCTGCTTGCACTTCGTCTATAACTATAGGAACAGTTTGCCCTTGTAGCCATTTGTGAGCTTCATGAGAATTTAAGATAATAGCTGGTAGATGAGCCAAAGCTTGGGCTGGTTCTATGAAAATTGATTGATTTTGTCTTAGTTTTGCTTCTAACTGTTCCAAAGATAAACTACTGTCTAGTGACATGCCACAGCTTTTAGTTCGGACTAAATTAGCTAAAGTTCCTCCCACTCCTAGAGTTTGTCCTAAATCTCTGGCGATCGCACGAATGTAAGTACCTGAACCACAGCTAATAGCAACATCTACTTCTAAAAAATCTCCTAAGATAAAATCTATTACTTCAATACTATCAATAGTTACGATCCGAGGAGGAACTTTCACCTCTATTCCTTTTCTTGCTAGTTCATACATCTTTTGTCCATTTTTTTTGATCGCGCTATAAACAGGCGGTATTTGTTCTATTTCACCTTGGAATTGCTCTAAAGCAGCAACAATTGCCTCTCGACTCAGATGAGTAGTAGACTTAGTAGTGAGAACCTCTCCTTCTAAGTCATCAGTAGTGGTAGTAACACCAAAACGAATCCGAGCGCGATAGGCTTTTTGTTCTGGTAAAAATTGTAAGAGTCTTGTCGCTTTCCCTACAGCGATGGGTAAAACTCCTGTAGCAAGAGGGTCTAGAGTTCCTCCATGTCCGACTTTTTTGAGGTTGAGCAAGCGTCTTATTTTGGATATACAGTTATGAGAAGTTAAGCCACGGGGTTTATTCAAATTTATAAAACCAAACATATAAGTCATTTATCATTTATCATTTGTCATTTATCATTTATCATTTATCATTTATCATTTATCATTTATCATTTTCTTACTGTTGAATTATGGAAATACAGTTCCGTGAGTTTAATCCTTTTGATTTATGGTTTTGGCTAGAATTTGAGACTGTACCTTCTGCGATGGAACAGAGTTATATCGAAGAGGTGTTCAACTCCTGGTTTTATTTGGGGAAACTAGGAGGGTTTAACGCCGAGAATCTTCAGGTACAAGAGACGGGAATTGACATAAGTTATCTCGATTACAGCACAGAACAAGCAGATAATCAGTTGATGTCCGTCATGCACAATATGGGAAATTTTGAATATCTTGGTGTTTGGGGAAGATGTTGGTTTGATTTAGGAACAAGTGATCTAATTGCCCTTGATATTTTGATTAATGCTTTAACTCAACTGAATCAAGAATATGTGCCAATTAAGCAATTGATCATTGGTGGGGAAAATGAAGACTGGCCAATTGAGGAATCAAATTAGGTCTAATATTTTATGGTGATGAGTGACGTTTACTTGATATTAATCGAAACCACCAGTAGGAATAGAAGCAATTAATTGACGAGTATATTCAGTTTTCGGATTCTGATAAATTGATTCTGCGGTATCTATTTCCTCGATTTTGCCCTGATTCATTACCACAATCCGATCGCTCATAAATTTAACCACACTCAAATCATGGGAAATAAAGATATAAGTTAAACCAAATTCTGCTTGTAACTCTTTGAGTAAATTTAAGACTTGGGCTTGTACGGAAACATCCAAGGCGGAAACAGATTCATCACATATAATAAACTGGGGTTGCAAAGCTAAGGCACGGGCGATACAAATTCTTTGTCTTTGTCCTCCCGAAAATTCATGGGGATAGCGATCGCTTATATCAGGACTTAAACCCACTCTTTCTAATAAGTAAGCTACCCTTTCTCTACGCTTGCGTTTATTTCCTCCTGTTTTGTGAACCACCATCGGTTCTGCGATCGCTTTTCCTACAGTCATTCTGGGATTTAGGGAATTGTAGGGATTTTGAAAAATAATCTGCATTTCTCGTCTCAGCGATCGCAGTATTCGATCTCTCAAAGGAATATCTGCAATATTTTCCCCCCGAAACAAAATCTTGCCTCCCATAGCAGGAATCAGCCGTAAGATAGTTCTGGCTAGAGTAGATTTTCCACAACCAGATTCTCCTACTAAGCCCAGTGTTTCCCCAGGATAAACCTCAAAAGAAACATCCTGCACTGCCATAAAATAGTTTTGGGTACGCCCAAACATTCCTTTTTGAGGAAACCCAACTCGCAGCTTTTGGATAGAGATTAGAGGCGAATTATCAAATAATTGAGCTAATCTAGCTTCCTGTTCCGCTTCTGTCACTATATTAGAATTTATAACGGTAAAATCCCCTGATTTTTCCCGAATTATAATATCTCCCACTTCATCTGTTGTCACCTCCATAAAGTCTGCTACTGTAGGCAAAATTTGCAACTTACGATCTAGACGAGGACGACAAGCTAACAAGCCCTTAGTATAAGGATGTTGGGGATGAGTAAAAATAGTGGCAATATCTCCTGCTTCTACAACTTTCCCTCGATACATCACTGCAACTTGATCTACCAACTCAGCAATGACTCCCAAATCATGGGTAATAAAGATCAGAGACATTCCTCGTTTACTACACAACTCCCGTAACAAATCCAAAATAGTAGCTTGTACCGTAACATCTAAAGCCGTGGTTGGTTCATCCGCAATCAATACCGTAGGATTACAAGAAATTGCCATAGCGATCGTCACTCGTTGCAACTGTCCCCCAGAAAGCTGATGGGGATAGCGTTTGAGCATAGCTCGCTTTTGCTGATTAATGTGGCGGGTGATAACTTTATCGCTGGTTTCTCCCGTTTCTGAAATGTACTTATCTCGCAACTCTCGATCACTAGGGAGTAACTTAACTTCTTGTAATAACGCGATCGCTTTTCTTTCTGCTTGTATTTTCGAGACATTTTGATGTAATAAAATTGCCTCTGTAAGCTGAAACCCAATGTTATATACAGGATTTAACGCACTCATGGGTTCTTGAAAGATCATGGCAATTTCTCCCCCACGATACTTTCTGCGACGTTCCTCATTCAGAGAAACTAAATTAATTGGTGCTTGCTGCTGCTGTCGGAACCAAATTTCTCCTTGGGTAATTTTCCCTGGAGTGGAGATTAAACCCATAATTCCTAGAGACGTAACCGACTTTCCCGAACCAGATTCCCCGACTATGCCTAATTTTTCCCCTTTTTTCAGTTCAAAACTGAGATTATCTACTGCAACTACAGGTTTATCTTCGGTCGTAAATTTTACTTGCAGGTTACGAACATCTAATACTACGGGTTCTGTCATAAGACTAACTTCCTTGTATACTGTAATTAATCTATAGAAATAGTCTTAGGACGATTATCATCATTGTTGTTGTCTTGGGTGTATCCCTGTTTCGCTAACCAACTAGCAAGGGGTTCTTCATTGAGTTTTAGCTTTAAGATACCAGAGCAGAAACCACCAGAGAAAGCGATGGGTTGTCTGAAAAATTCTTGGAACACTGGAGATAATTCTGATAAAAACATACTATTCTAATCTAATTAGAGAGGTTGTATTTTAAAAATTTTAGCTTGGAAATTAAAATTACAACTCTATGAGTTGCAATTTTCAGCACTTGTTTGCCAAAATATAAAACTTACTTTTGTTTTAGACTATCTAATAACTTGAGCAAATTTTCGGAACTTAGACTAACTTTGACTTCTAGCTTTTGGGTTTTGTCCCGCAGCAACAATAAATAGTTTTCTCCTACTGTACCACCAACAATTGATGGATTATTCAGCTCGATAGTATGATAGACAATTTCAGCTAACCCAACTCGAATTAATACTTGAGGCTGAGATTGGGGATAAATGTAAAGCTTTTGCTTTTCTGTATCTAATTCTAACTTCCCCGCTGTGATATTTCTTTCTGGCTGCTGCTGGTTTTTATACCAATAAACCGTAATGCCTCTGAGTTGAGGTTGAGATATGGTTAATTTCTCATCAAAATTATTTTCTGTTTCCCAGTCTATTGCTGCAATATCTTGATGTTCGGGAATTAATCTTTGTTGCCAAGTAATTTCTTTATCTGCTAACTTAGACCACCATTGAGCTATGGCTTCTAAATTCTCAGGATTTTGGGGATTATTGCTATTTTGTTGCCAAATTATATTCATAGAACAGTAACATCTCTTTTGATTTCAAAAATAAGCTTGTTGCCTCGCCATAGTTCATACTTTCCTTGCCAAATACCAGACATAATTTTTCTTGTTCCAGAATAGCCAACCCAACTACGATAAGACTTATCTAAAATATTCTCTAGATTTAAGACTATTTCTCCAGTAGGGGAAGTCAATTGCCACTTTTCCACATCTTCCTGTAATACTCCATAAGCATGAACCCAAAACAGGAGAGCAGGAATATTTTTAGGTAATTGAGTATCCTTATATTTTCCTGACCATAATTCTGTTTGGGTGGGGGGAGTAGCAGCAAAACCTGCTCTAATCAATCCTGTGGGAGTATAAGTTAGAGATTCATCCCAAAGAGAGTTTTTCTGGTCCATATCACAGCCAGAAGTGTTAGCAACTCCCCCAAAAGGGTCAATTACAGTTTGTTGATGACGAACCGTAAGATGAACATGGGGAAAAGAAGCTAAACCTGACGAACCTACCATTCCTAAGACTGTTCCTTTGTCTATCTTCATTCCTGGTTTGACAGTGACACTCCCATTACGGAGATGACAATATTGGGTTTCCCAACCTTTTCCATGATCGATGACAATTCCGTTACCGCATTCTCTTTCTGCTACAGTTTGTCTTTCTTCTACACTATCTATCAACTCATCAGGAACACCATCTCGCACTCGTAATACTGTACCTTCCGCTGCTGCTAAAACAGATACACCCTCTTGCACCGCTTTTAAATCAGAAATAGCAAAATCTGTACCCTTGTGTTCATCATAAGTCTGTCTGCCACAGCCAAAATCTACTGCTTCGGGAGTAGGTTCTCGATCTACATAGTGCATAATGAAGCAATCTTTGCCTACATTGCAGTCGATGGGAATTCCTAATTTGGGAAAAGAGTCTTGAGAACTTAATGAACCTACACAACCCACAACCAAAGTTACAACTAGACTCGTCAAAACTATCATTAGGTTGCGACAAGAGAAAAGCATTATAAAACAACGTGTTGTAAATGACTACGAGGATCATAAGTACGATGGCTACGGATTTTTTCGTAATATTCTCTTTCTTGGGAACTGATATGTTTCGGCGTGCTAATAGTAATATGTACCAGTTGATCTCCTCTTCCTCCTTTAGGTAAGGACCAACCCTTACCCCGCAGTCTTAAAGTTTGACCTGAACGAATACCTGCTGGAACTTTCATTTTCACCATTCCATCAGGAGTAGGTATCTCCACCGAAGTTCCTAATACTGCTTCATCAGGGGTAATGGGAACTTCACACACTAGGTTATCCCCTTCAAATTGGAAAAAAATGTGGGGTTTGAGAGCAACTTTGAGATATAAATCTCCTCTTTGCTTGGTATAGATGTTGTATTGTCCTTTGCCTCGAACTCGAATCCTACTTTCTGGTTTCGCTCCTGGAGGAATACGTACTTCGACAACTTCATTACCAAGATTCAGACGTTTGGTTGTACCTTCAAAAGCTTCTCTAAAACTTAATTGAATGGTAGTTTCTTGCTCTGTTGATGTTGTTTGATTTCCAAAACCTGTTGATGTTGTTTGATTTCCAAAACCTGTTGATGTTGTTTGATTCCCATAACCTCCATTAGTTACAAAATTACCGAAGTCACTAAAAGGGGCACTTCCCGTTGCAGAGCCTCCAGAATAGGGGTTGTAAGAATAGCTACGAGAGCTACTACCTCCTGGTGTGGAAAAACGACCTAATAATTCGTTAATAAATTCTTCAAAATTACCGTATTGACTGAAATCAAATCCTTCTGTACTGGATGACCAACCTGCTGGTGCTTCTCCTTGCCAATATTGACCAAACTGATCGTATTTGGCTCTCTTATCGGGGTCGGAAAGTACTTCGTATGCTTCACTAATTGCTTTGAAACGGTTTTCTGCTTCTTTATCTCCTGGGTTGCGGTCTGGGTGGTACTTAAGGGCTAGTTTGCGAAATCGCTTCTTAATTTCATCAGCACTAGCGGTTTTACTTACCCCCAAAATAGCGTAATAATCTTTATAGTCAGCAGATGGCATCTAGAGGCTTTCTCCTAAAAGGGTTTGGCTTACTGGTCAATTATGTAATAAAAATTTTATATAATATAAAAACTTTAGCCTGGATTATAGAATAACAATAATTTCTTAGTAACTGGGTTCGGTTTTCCGCTTATTTAATGGTTGATTTTTGCCATTAGATGAGATGACACTAATAATCTAGCTTATCTCCTAAATAACGCCAACGAAAAAAAAGGGATAATTAAGATTTAATCTTAAATACCCCTGCCCAAAAATTAACCTTAGTCAATCAACTAGATAATTGTGTTATCGGCAATTGTCACGTTCTTAATCACTACAATAATTCCATTGCGGATGTAGAAACCCTCATCTTCTCTTTGAGCCTCTTCGATTCTGTCTTTATTGATAATTTGGACATTGCGACCGATGCGAGCATTTTTGTCAATAATCGCACGACGAATCGTTGTTCCAGCACCAATTCCTACAGGAACTTGTCCTCCTTGTAAGCCGGAGGTTCTTTCCGCAAAAGGTTCATAAAAGTCTGCACCCATAATAAGAGTGTCTTCAATAGTACACTCAGCCTCGATGCGAGTCCTAATTCCCAATACAGAATGGTGAATTTGGCATTCTTTGAGAATACAACCTGCTCCAATCATGGATTCTGTCACTTGACAGTTCAAAAGTTTAGTCGGTGGCAAATATCGAGAACGGGTGTAAATAGGAGCGGTTTCATCATAAAAACTAAAAGGAGGCTGGGGTTGCTGAGTTAGAGCTAAATTCGCTTCATAAAAAGCTTCGATAGTTCCGATATCTTCCCAATAGTCCTTAAACAGATAAGCTTGAACATTGTAATCTTTGGCAGCATCAGGGATGATTTCTTTACCAAAGTCAGTTTGTTCTAAGTTCTGTTCTAATAAGTTAATCAATACCTCTTTTTTAAATACATAAATCCCCATAGAGGCAATATAAGGCTGCTCTTTAGCTTGTTCGGGGTTTAATCCTAAGATAGTAGTATCCACCTGCATACCCTGGAGGGCTTCCCCTTTGGGTTTTTCGTAAAAATCAACTACTCTTCCTTGATCGTTGATTTTCATTACTCCGAAACTAGAAGCTCTTTTTGCGTCAATGGGAACTACAGAAAGGGTTATATCTGCCTTAGTTTCTCGATGACGCCTAACGAACTTACTATAGTCCATGCGGTAGAGATGGTCTCCTGAGAGAATTATATATTCATCAATGTCCCATTCTTGTAAAAGACTGAGATATTGACGTACTGCATCAGCCGTTCCCTGAAACCAACCCGTATTTTCTTTGGTTTGTTGGGCGGCTAAAACCTCTACAAAACCTTCTCTGAAGCCAGAAAAATTATAACTGCGATTCAGATGTCGATTGAGGGAGGCAGAATTAAACTGAGTCAGAACGTAGATTTTGAAAATCTCAGAATTTATACAATTACTAACGGGAATATCTATTAAACGGTATTTGCTACCCAAGGGTACTGCTGGTTTTGCCCGCAGTTTGGTTAGGGGATAGAGACGAGTTCCTGCGCCTCCTCCCAAAATAATGCCTAGTACTCTTTTCACAAGAAGAACCTCGCGACTGCCTTGATCTCTCAAGATAAAGTTTATCCGACTGTGGTACAGATTCAGCTATTGAGTTGCTGGTAATTTTTTAAAATAATAAGTAAAAGTTAATAATCATATAATCCAAAACCATACTTATGTCTTCTACCGCTAAAGCTTTACCCCCTAATCTCGATAAAATTGTGCAACGTTTTAAGCGTCGTTCTAATCCCAAACAGAAATACGAACAACTACTTTGGTATGCCAAAAAACTGCCAACTATGGCAGAAGCAGATAAAACCCCAGATAATAAGGTTCATGGTTGTGTGTCTCAGGTGTTTATTACTGCCAATTTGTCAGATGGCAAAGTTTTATACCAAGGTGATTCTGATGCCCAATTAGTCAAAGGATTAGTAGCTCTTTTGATCGAAGGATTAAATGGTTCAACTCCTGAAGAAATTATCCAAGTCACTCCCGATTTTATTGCGGATACAGGCTTACAAGTTAGTCTCACTCCTTCCCGTGCCAATGGCTTCCATAACATCTTTAAGATGATGCAGAAAAAAGCTCTGGGATTCCATCTTGGCGCGTCGGCTTCGAGTTAATTTGATGCTGTCAGAATTTAATTTCTCTAGTTAACTCAAGTTGCTAGTTATAAAAATATTATTATCTCAGAAAAGTTTCTCCCAAAAATTACTGACTTTTGATGTGGGTTACTGTTTTTCCTTGCGTATAAACACCGATCTTATCAGTATAAACATTGATTTCGTAACCCTCGAGCAACTTTAGAATTGTAACCAGCAACTTGGGATAGTTAAAATTTATTCGCTACTATTAACGGTAGCAGTAATTATCTACAAATCAGTAAAATTGCTTCATCTGAGGGAAGTGTTATGACAGAAATCACCAAAGAAGATATGCGCCGTAAGCTCGGTAATATCGCGCAGTTACGGGAACTTCTATTTGGCGAACAAATAGAAGAGTATGAGGATAAGTTTGAGCAGTCTTTTCAACGTTTAGACCAGCTAAATGCAGAAGTAAAACAATTAGAAACCAACTTGGGTGAATTTCGCGCTGATGTCAGACAGCAATTGTATCAACTGGAAAATAATCTATCTCAAGAAATTAGCTCTGCTGTTGATTCTTTGGAAAAGAAAATTCAGTATCTTAACTTGAAGACTCGTAATGAAACTAACAAACTACAACAAGAGATACAAGAAACATCCCAAAATACAGAGCAAAGTATTAACGCGATCGCAGATAACCTCAACTCTCAAACTAAGTATCTTAAAGATGAATTATCTCAAACTAGAGATAATCTGGAAAAAGAGTTACAAAATATTAAGCAACAACTCACAGAAAGAATTGAGAAAAATTTGTTAGAGCTAAGCGATAGTAAAGTTTCTCGTGGTGACTTAGCAGAGTTACTATTCGAGGTGTGTTTGAAAATCAAAGGAACGAATCTGGTTTCTGATGGTGCAGAAAATGGTAACAGAGAAGTTATGCCAGAATTGCTACTTCCAGAGGAAAAGGTTGAAAGTTAACTTTTGTTCCCTGAGCAGTGTGCTAGTATGAAGCCTCCATCACTTGCTCCGCAAAGTGATGGTATCCTTCCAAGGTGGTAGAATGCGGGCTGATTGTCTGTTCAAAATTGTGAAGAAAAGTAGCAAGATTTAGCTAAACTCAAAAATAGTCTGAGAGACTATTATTTTGACTATTGTGTGTGGCAAAGACAATGAAACTAGCAGCAAGAGTAAGTCAGGTGACTCCTTCCCTGACACTGGCGATCTCCGCTAAAGCTAAAGAAATGCGAGCAGAAGGAATTGATGTCTGTAGTTTTAGTGCGGGAGAGCCTGACTTCCCTACCCCTAGCCACATCTGTCAAGCAGCCAAAAAAGCTTTAGATGAGGGAAAAACTAAATATGGTGCTGTTGCTGGTGAACCTCTATTACGCCAGGCGATCGCCAAAAAGTTAAGAGTTGATAACAATCTTGATTTTGCCCCAGAAAATATTATTGTCACTAATGGTGGTAAATATTCTCTGTTTAACTTAATGCAGGTATTGATCGAGGAAGGAGATGAGGTAATCATTCCTGCACCCTATTGGTTGAGTTATCCCGAAATGGTAAAAATAGCGGGGGGAAAGCCAGTAATTGTAAATACTTTGGGAGAAAATAACTATAAAATTACTCCAGAGCAACTGAAACAAGCCATTACTCCCAGAAGCAAACTATTCGTCCTCAATTCTCCTTCCAACCCTACAGGAACAGTCTATACTCCAGAAGAAATCCGCGTACTCGCCCAGGTAATTTTAGAACATGATTTATTAGTGGTTTCAGATGAGATTTACGAAAAAATCCTCTACGACGGTGCGGAACATCTTAGTATTGGTGCAGTTAATTCCGATATTTTCCAACGCACTATCACCAGTAACGGTTTTGCCAAAAGTTATTCGATGACTGGTTGGCGAGTTGGTTATGCTGCTGCTTCCGTGGAAATCATTAAGGCTATGTCAATCATTCAAGGTCATAGTACCTCTAATGTTTGCACTTTTGCTCAATATGGTGCGATCGCAGCCTTAAAGGAATCCCAAGATTGTGTCAAAGAAATGGTTGCTGCTTTTGCCCAGAGAAGAGAAGTGATCTACGATGCCATTAACAGTATTCCTGGGTTATCTTGTCCCAAACCTGATGGGGCTTTTTATGTTTTTGTGGATATCAGTAAAACAGGTAAAACATCCCTAGAATTTTGTAATAGCTTATTAGAATCTCAAAAGGTAGCAGCTATTCCTGGTATTGCTTTTGGTGCAGATAATTGTATTCGTTTGTCTTACGCTACAGATATGAAAACTATTGAAACAGGAATGAAGCGTTTAAGCAAATTTGTTAATGGCATCAGTCAGCAGTAAACTCTTGAAAAGTATTTTAAATTTTTACAAAATATTAGACCACCCAAAACTATGAAATTCCCAGAGATATAAATCTGGCTCTCCCGTATTTGTGGTGATAAGCAAAACTTATTTAAATAAGCAAGCTAACAGTTTCTCTCGTAAGAGAGAAAAATTTTTAAAGCCATAACTCTGCCTAATAATGAGTTTAATTTTATTATTAATACCCTCCATAACCCCACTGGTAGTTTTATTAAGAAAGTAATGGCAAATTGCTTGAATATGTTTCTCTAAAGTCTTGGCAGTTTGACCAAACATAAGTCGAGCCATTACCAACCATTTTTGTAATCTTCTCCGTCCCATTTTGACGGTAGTACTTGTTTCATAAATATCTCGTAATTCTTCCTTTAATTCATAGGCAATACTTAGACAAGGAGAATTATTTAATAGTTCTTTTAAATCCTGCTTCTCTGTTTCAGTTAAATCCTCACCATTCTTGAGAAGTAGATAGCGATTTTTTAAACCTTTTAAATCTAATAATAAGCGAATTTTATTTAAAGCTTTATTCACCAGCTTCATGACATGAAATCTATCAATAACAATCAAAGCATTGGGAAAAATCTCCTTAATTACTTTCTGGAAACCACCCCACATATCTACACTAACTTCTTTCACATTCTCCCTAATGTCTTGAGGCTGAGCTTGTAATACTTCTATTATTTCGTCACTTTTATGAGAATTTATTACCTCTAATAGTGACCCTCGATCGATATCACTGACCACAGTCACAAACTTTCTTTTTCCTTTCTCTTTACTAACTTCATCAAGACTTAATCTTTCTGGCATTGACCAGTCTTTTTTTTTCTTTTAGCTATTCTTGAAAAAATATTTTGAACTTGTTCAGCCGTTAGTTGTTCATTATAACTGACTTGTTCTACTGTTAATTCCTTGACTCTTTGATAAATATATTCTTCATATCTTTTGGTGTATTTTCTCCCTGGTTCAGTAAAATCCAAGGCTTCAGTTGAATATTTTTGGCAATGTTGACAATAAATTTGTCTTCTTGGCACCTTCAAATAAATTTCCTGACCACAGATTGATAAATCTCTGATTAAAATCGGTCGGTTTTGATGAATCTCATCAGTCTCATTTTCACAGTAAGCACACTTGACTTTCGAGCTTAATAACTCTAGCTGTA
>JASJEK010000133.1 GCA_030064915.1 Xenococcaceae cyanobacterium MO_234.B1 | reverse complement strand
GGAAACCTCGCCGTCCCTCACGCTCAAAAGACAGCCCCTCGGGAATGCTGACCTAGCAAAGACGCAGAGAGGGTCACCAGATATTTGCAAGTGTTATCAACTAAGCTAATTACATTTTCTAACAACCTATGAATTTGACACCTCCTTTGGTAGCTATGGCTATTCTGTATCGAGAAGGCAAATTTCTAATGCAGCTTCGAGATGATGTTCCAGGGATTCTGTATCCTGGTCACTGGGGATTATTCGGGGGTCATCTAGAAGGAGATGAAACTCCCGAAGCTGGTTTGGTTCGAGAAGTACAAGAAGAAATTAATTATTTGGTATCTCAACCGCAAAAGTTTCGCTGTTATGCTGATAGCAGAGCAGTCCGTTATATTTTCCACGTGCCTCTGACAGTAGAGATTCAGGCTCTAGAGCAGATGGAAGGTTGGGATTTGGACTTATTACCATCACAAGCTATTATGAGTGGAGTTTATTATTCTGATAAAGCTCAGGAGGAAAGACCTCTAGGAGATATTCATCAGAGAATTTTGCTGGATTTTATGGCATCTGGTTTGGTGGGAATTGAGCCATTTTGATCTAACTTTTACCGAAATTTTCATCTCTAACATTTATGATTGAGAAAGATAAGGAATATAATTTTTGTTCCATCCTAACTAAGGGTATTGTATTTTTTATGAATCAGAATCCTAGAAGCTATAATCTACGCGAACTAAAGTGGACTAAATATGTTGCTACATTAATCGCAACTTCAGTTTTGGTTGCTCACCCCAACTCTTCAACAAAAGCAGCCCTAGAAGATAGTCCCAAAGCCTTAGTAGATGAAGTCTGGCAAATTGTTAATAATGAATTCGTAGATCAAGAATTTAATCAAGTCGATTGGTTAAATAAACGACAAGAATTACTACAAAGAGAATATACAGATAAAAAACAAGCTTATCAAGCAATTCGTCAAACCCTCAAAGATTTGGGAGACCCTTATACTAGGTTTCTGGTTCCCGAAGAATTTGAAGAACTTACTAATCAAACTACGGGAGAATTATCAGGAATTGGCATTCGCCTAACTATCGACGATAGTACCAATCAATTAACGGTTGTCGAACCACTGCAAAATTCTCCAGCAGAAAAAGCAGGTATTAAACCAGGAGATAAAATTTTACGAATCAATGATAAACCTACCTCTTTGATGAACATTGAACAAGCTTCAACAGAGATTAAAGGAGAAGTAGGGACAGAAGTTATTCTCAAAATTTCTCGTTCCGAGAAAGAGGTTTTTGATGTAACTTTAGTCAGAGAACAAATTGAATTGCCCTCTGTAGAATATACCCTGAATCAGGAAGGAAAGCTGAAAGTAGGTTATATCAAATTAGATGAATTTAGTTCTCACGCAGCAGAACAAATGCAAAAAGCGATCAAAGAATTGAGCGATCGCGATATTTCTGGGTTTGTCTTAGATTTACGAGGAAATCCAGGGGGATTACTGTTTTCTAGTGTGGAAATAGCCCGTATGTGGTTAGAAAAAGGCGCGATCGTTTCTACTATTGATCGCAAAGGGGGAAATCAGAAATTCTCTGCTAATGGTAAAGCTTTAACCGATCTTCCTCTTGTGGTCTTAGTTGATCGTTACTCTGCTAGTGCTAGTGAGATTTTAGCAGGTGCTTTGAAAGAAAATAAGCGTGCCACGGTCGTTGGAACTCGTACCTATGGTAAAGGTACTGTGCAGTCGGTTCACTCTCTTTCTGATGGTTCAGGTCTAGCTGTAACTATAGCTCGTTACTATCCCCCCAGTGGCATAGATATTAATCGTAAAGGAATTTCACCAGATGTTCAGGTCAATATTTCTACTGAACAAAAAATGAGTCTAAATGTTAATCCTACTCTCTTGGGAACGAGGGCTGACCCTCAATATGTCAAAGCTATTGGAATTTTACAACAACTGCCTTTGAATCAGAATAGGGCCTTAACTATTCGTTAACTATTGGTTCTTGGTCGTGTTTTGGGTAAAATAAACCCCTTATTGAGTTGATTGTAAATCTAGTTCTCAGTTTGGGCAATTTATAACATAGAGATTTATAACATAGAGACTGAGAAATAATTAAGCAAATTTATGAATTTATCCAACTTAGAACCTAATACACCATCTTCAACAGCAATCAAATTTATTGAGGAAATTGGAATTACTATCGCAGCACAAGACTTGACACCTACTATGGTTAGTCAAGATTTCTTGAAATTTAGTGGTATTATCCCCAAAGAGTGGGAATTATCGGAACAACCATTGCTAAACCCTGGAATAGCTCAACTGAATTTTAAAAATGGTATTAGCATTAACGCTAAACCTCGCAGTATTACCTTTAACGAAACTGCCAGCAATAAAAAACTCGATGACATTAATATTCCCAAAATCGCTGCTAAATATGCAGAAAAACTACCCCACGCGGACTATGTTGGATTGAGTTTTAATCCTAAAATCTTACTTCCTTTTCCCAATAATCCCCAAGCTGCTCGTCAGTATATTACAGGAAAACTTTTAGGTTCTGGTTCTTGGAAAGAAATTGGCAAAGCACCAGTACAAGCAGGATTAAACTTGATGTATTTACTAGACCGTTGCCAGCTTAATCTTAGTATCGCAGAAGCTAGAGTACAGCAACCACAAAAACCCCCTATGTTTGCTATTTTATTTTCGGGTAGTTTTAACTACGGCTTGGGTAACATTAAATCTTCTCAAGAAAAGGTGGATAAATTAATGCAAGCACTGAAGTTTTGGCAAACCGATCTCAAGACTTTTCGGGAAATAGTGACAGATAAATTTTTAGAGTCAAATCAATTAACAGATTTATCCCAAGAAGAAAGTGTATTTCCTACTGGTACTATGTAATTCTTGGAAAAAGCAACTACAATGGAAAGGTTGTGTTCTTTTATTTTTAAATTAATATGGCTGTTCCCAAGAAGAAAACGTCTAAATCTAAACGCAATAGTCGTAAGGCTCACTGGAAACATAAAGCTGCTTTGGAAGCGCAAAAAGCTCTTTCTTTAGGTAAATCAGTACTAACTAAACGTTCTAATAGTTTTGTTTATCCTGAAGATGAAGAGGAAGATGATGAAGAATAGGTTTTTTGGTTTTTTGTTTATTAGCAAAATCTAATTGCTGTTTCTAGCTAGCTTAAATCCCAAGCTAGCTTAATTTTTGGGAATTCATTAGCGCGGTTGGCGTGGAATAAACAACATTGAGGCCGTTTGGCGATCGCGCCTCGCTATAATATTTGGTAGGGACAATAGGTGAATTGCCCCTACAGATTCTTTTCTCAAATAGTTACAACCATGACTGTAATAACTACAAACGACACAGCAAATGTAATAGTGTTACAGATGTCTCCTGTAGTTTCAATGAGCGAAGATAGTTTTTTTGATTTTTGTCAGCTTAACTCCCATCTTCGCATTGAACGCACTTCTACAGGAAAATTAATAATTATGTCCCCAGCAGGTTCAGAAACAGGAAACCGTAACTTTAAACTAATTCAGCAGTTGGCTAATTGGACAGATCAAGATGGTACAGGAATTGGTTTTGATTCTTCTGCGGGATTTATCTTACCCAATGGTGCGACAAGAAGCCCTGATGGGAGTTGGATTAAACTAACCAGATGGAATGCTTTATCTGAAGCACAAAAAGCCAAGTTTGCGCCAATTTGTCCTGATTTTGTAGTAGAGATTCGTTCTCCTAGTGATAGTTTAAAAGCGTTACAAGATAAGATGCAGGAATATATTGAAAATGGTGCATCTTTAGGGTGGTTAATTGACAGACAAAACCGTCAAGTTTATATTTATCGTCCCAATAGTGATGTGGAATGTTTGGATAATCCTGCAACAGTAAGTGGCGATTCTGTATTACCTGAGTTTAATTTGGATTTAGAGAAAATTTGGTAGTTAAACTTGTTCTAATATTTTAATCAGTTAACATACTTTCATGGATTATCTATTATTAAGCGATCGCTTTAACAACTATAATCTTATACTAAATCCAAATTACATATCATACCTATATAAAACCGTTAAACCCTGTAGAGACGTAGCATGCTACGTCTCTACCACAAATATTTATGAGGGGTTTTGGTAAACGGATTTGGTATTAAAAGCGATCGCTCTCAACATGAATGAATTAAGTTAAGATCATTGACTTAATAAATTAACTAGCTTGCTTTTACTGAATTTACTATATCCTGATAAGTTACGTTTTTTAGCTATCTTTCTTAATTCCGTAGTAGTCAAAGTATTTAAAAATTTTGGGTCTTTAATATCGTCAGGCATTGACTCAGGAGTAAGATAAAAAACTTTTTCTAAGGCTTTTACTTTCTTTCCTGCTGTAATGCCACACTTTAATTTAGTAATTGGTTTTAAATCTTGCCAATATCGACGGGGTGCTTCATCAATGCGATTAGTTGCAACGGGAATTTTTACCCCTTTAAGAACAGTATCAGGTTGTTCAATTAAATATTCTAATGCAGATTTAATTTCATCTCTCGAAGCAGTTGAAAGATTTATCTTAGGTATTTCTTCCCCTGCAAGTATTTTAGTTACTTTTGCCGTTTCTTCACTATCATCAGCAATAATGCACCAAACTTTTTCTAAGCCTGCTGCTTCTGCTACTGCATAAATAAATGAATTACCAATAATTTGATAGCGATATTCAGCAACTTCTTTAACTATTAAAGGAATCCAATTTCTACCATCTGTATTACTTAATTCTTTGGCAGTAGCATTAATTAAATATTCTGAATTATTAGTTATATTGCCAGGTTCAATGATCTCTAAATCAAGATACATTAAATTACCAACATCACTTAAATTACTCATTGTAAAAAATACTCCTTAGCTAATTCTGTGTAATAACTATAAGCAATCTGATATTTATAGGCAGCAGGGATTTTTTCAAAAGCTGCGTTAGCTATATGTGCATTACTAGGTAGTTCAAAAATTTTATCTACAGGTTTAAAGTAAGGTTTTAGGTCGAATTTAGGGGTTTGATTAGCTTTAGTAATAATTGCAGCGATAGCATCTTTAACCCTATTTTTTGCTGCATCGGTGATTCTTTCTCCATTAAAGAAGATTGGTAAAGCAGTTGCTCCCCATTCTATACCTTGAGTATTTTTTTGTCTAATTTCTTGGATTTCGGGAATATATTTTTGAATAGTAACTGCTGCATTTTGCAAAGAAAAAATATTATTGTGCTTAGTGGGAATTAACACTACATCTGATGCATAAACAGCACTAATACTGAAAAGTCTCCAGTTAGGAGGAGCATCAATTAAAATATAGTCATAATCTGATTTTAAGCTATCTAATTTTTTACGAAAACTGTAGTAGCTAAGATCTTTACGTAGATTATCTTCATGAGCTTGAGCTAATTTATCATCAACAGGAATTACATCAAAGCTCAGAGATATTCCTCCGTGAAATTTTCTTGTATAAGGACTAATGACTTCTCTCAAGCTTATAATATCTTTTTTGTCTTCTAAGCAATCATATAGTGACTGGTTTCCTGGTTTAATACCCAAAGAATTAGTTAAATCTTTTTGGTTAGGATCGAAATCAACTACTAAAACTTTTTTCTTGTGTCTAGTTAAAACAGCAGCCAAATTGATTACAGTAGTAGTTTTGCCCACCCCACCTTTATTATTATAGACAGCTACTGTTAAAGCTTTCGGTGTATGTTCAATTTTTTGTCTCACTCGATAGGTGATCTCTCCCACATTATCAGGTGTAATTTCTAAACAAGGTGTCGCAGGATGAATTACTTTACCATGTTTTCTAAATAGCTGAATATGCTTAGAATTAGTAATAATTCCCCATTGAACAGTCTTACAATTAGGTGCAAGTAAAGAACGTTTTAATTGTTTTACTGTTGATTTATAACTGGGGCTTTCTGGAGTAAGATTAGTACCTCTTGCCTTTAACTCTACTAAGACATAAGGATTAGCTTTTGTATGTAAAAAAATATCTTCATTAATATTGTGACGTAGTGCATAATCAACTTTCTGTTCACCTGGACCTGTTTTAAATTGTGGTATTCTTTCGTGTAAACTAAAACCTAATGCCTCAAAAAATGATGTAGCAATAAAGTTACCATCTACTATTGCCTCTGGTGCCAGTTCAGGTAATTCTTTTAACGCTTTGATTAGGCTATCTGATAAATCTTGATAAGGAATTCTATCTTGTTTAATTGGAGCTTGTACCATTAGAAACCCAGTTTAATTTATTCCTATGATATTAGGAGCAAATCTTGAATAACCTCAGAAAAATCCCTTAAAATTAGACTTATTCCCTTGATTTTGGTTCAGTAGATCCCACAAAAATGTAATTTAGATTACTCTGTATTTTAGATTTTAGGCACTACGCTGAGATTCAATATAACGCTTGACAACATCAGTACTAACTTGTCCAGTAGAGCCAACAAAATAACTAGGACTCCACAAGCAGGGTAATTTTTTTAACTGTGGAAACTCTTGCCTGAGATATCGAGAGGCACGACCTTTGACCCACTTAATGATTTGAGAAGGACTTTCATGAGTAGGTGCATTAAGAAACAGATGTACATGGTCGCAGCATATTTCTAATGCTATAAGCTTCCATCCATGCTCAGATACCACTTCAAAGATAATTTCTTGTAGTCTTTTTGCCACATCATCAATCAAGACGGCTTTTCTTCTTTTTGGGCAAAAAACAAAGTGATAGTTAAGAGAAGAAATCGACCCTTTAGCGTGTCGGTACTCAACACCGCGATTGAGCGTGAGGCAGGGCGAGGTTTCCTCGCCATCTGCAATCACGCTGTTGGATATGCTCCCTAGCCGGGAGCATCCCTCGCGGTCATAATCTTTGGGAGATAATTTAGCCATATTTTTCTATTTATATATAGTATTTACAACTATAATAATATACATGACTATTCAGTACCGTACTCAAAAAATACTACTTTCTGGCAATATCGACGATGAAGTAGAGGATTATTTAGTTTGGCTCGTTCATCAGTCTAATAATCTCTATAATTCTGCCTTGTATGCCATTAGACAGTACCACTTTGACCAATGTGAAAGCTATACTTTTTTTGATGAACACGAACAATATCGCATTGCTTTTAAAGATTATTTTGTTAAAGCCAGTTATCCTCAACTCTGTCTCGACTTTAAAAACAACATTCACTACATAGCACTAGGAGGACAACAAGCACAGCAATGTTTAAAGTCGGTAGTTGAAGCTATTAACAGTTACAACCAATTACTCAAAGCATGGTGGAAAAAAGAACTTTCTTACCGTCCTCGTATGCCTCGCTATCGCAAGAAAAGAGGGTTGTATCAAGTTGCTTTTCCTGCTAAGCGCAATTAAATATGATGATGTTACTCTCACTTGTAGATTAGCTATCAGTAAAGATAACAAGCCAGAATTAATCAACAAAGAAATTTTAATTCCTGGTGGAAAAGGATTCAGTGCCGAACAAATAGCAGAAGTAAGAATTGTGCCATCTTTAGGGAAGCTTTGGGCGGAATATGTCTATAAAACCGAACAATCATCTGCTCTCGGTCTAGACTATTCTCAGGCTCTTGGTATTGACCCTGGTGTTACTAATTGGTTAACTTGTGTCTCAACTCAAGGTAAAAGTTTTATTGTTTGTGGCAAAAAGATTAAGTCAATTAATCAACGTTATAATAAGGAAATTGCCAACTATAAAACTGGTAAATCGAATTTCTATTGGGATGAATATTTAGATACAATAACCCATAAGCGAAATTGTAAAATTAAAGATTCAGTTAATAAAGCTGCTCGTTTTGTCATCAACTATTGCTTAAATCATGGTATTGGCAATATTGTATTTGGTTGGGGACAAGGAGTTAAAACTGAGTCGAATTTAGGAAAAGTTAATAATCATAATTTTGTACAAATCCCCACAGCTCAACTAAAAAATCGTCTTAAAGAATTAGCTGAATCTGTGGGAATTGTTTTTACTGAAACTGAAGAAGCATACACTTCAAAAAGTGATTTTCTCGCAGGTGATTTACTATTTAAGTTTGGTGAAAAACCCAAAGAATATAAATTTTCAGGCAGAAGAATTACTAGAGGTATGTATAGAAGTAAACAAGGTTGGCTAATTTCGGCAGATGCTCATGGTGCAGCTAATATTCTCAAAAAAGTAGCGATACAGCTAAAGTTATCTTTAGCCGAGGTCGGTAAGGAAACATTGACAGTTCCGAAGCGATACGATCTATCAATCATGAAAAAATCTTATCGTAAGCGCGGAGAGAATCGTCTTTTAGACATTCTCGAAGCATCCGCTTAGAATCCTGCTTTTTCAAAAGTAGGAGATGTCAATAAGCCGTATTACTACTAATCCAGAAGTAATGGTGGGAAAACCAGTTATTAAAGGTACACGCCTAACAGTAGAGTATGTTCTCAATCTTTTAGCTCATGGTGCAACAACAGCAGAGATTCTAGAAGAATATGAAGGTTTAGTTGAAGAGGATATTAGAGCTTGCTTGCTGTTTGCTTCTCAATCAATTCAAAATACAACTTTCATGCCACTAAGAGTATGAAATCTACAACAAGATGCGTTTTTTAGTGGATGAATGTACTAATACAAATAACTTTGCCTTAGTACTTATAAAAACTCTTTGCGTCTTTGCGTCTTTGCGCGAGAAAAAAATCCCTTAATAATCCCAACAGTCGCTACAATAAACCCTGTGCCATTTTCTCTACGGTTGCCATGACAGAAACTACTCCTTTTAGTCCCGAAGAAGTTGCAGCAGAAGGTATTAAGCCCGAAGAATACCAAGAGATTGTCAAAAGATTAGGTCGTCATCCCAATAAAGCGGAGTTAGGGATGTTTGGTGTCATGTGGTCAGAACATTGCTGTTATAAGAATTCTCGACCATTATTAAGTCAGTTTCCCACCACTGGGAAAAGAATTTTAGTTGGACCGGGAGAAAACGCAGGAGTAATAGACTTAGGTAATGGTTTACGACTAGCCTTTAAGATAGAATCCCATAACCATCCCTCTGCGGTTGAGCCGTTTCAGGGTGCTGCTACAGGGGTAGGAGGTATTTTACGAGATATCTTTACTATGGGGGCGCGTCCTATTGCGATTTTGAACTCTTTACGGTTTGGTAATTTAGAGGATGGGAGAACTAGACGCATATTTCACGGTGTAGTTGAAGGTATCAGTCACTATGGTAATGCGATTGGCGTACCCACTGTAGGAGGAGAAATTTATTTCGATCCTGCATATACAGGCAATCCTTTAGTAAATGCCATGGCATTAGGCTTAATGGAAACCGATGAAATTGTCAAAGCTGGTGCATCTGGTATTGGTAATCCTGTTATATATGTGGGTTCGACTACAGGAAGAGACGGCATGGGAGGGGCGAGTTTTGCTAGTGCGGAACTTACCGATGAGTCGATGGATGACCGCCCTGCGGTACAAGTGGGTGACCCTTTCTTAGAGAAATCTTTAGTAGAAGCTTGTTTAGAAGCCTTTAAAACTGGTGCAGTAGTTGCAGCCCAGGATATGGGTGCAGCAGGGCTTACTTGTTCTACTGCTGAGATGGCAGAAAAGGGAAATGTCGGCATTGAATTAGATTTAGACAAGATTCCTGTACGGGAAACAGGGATGATTCCCTATGAGTATCTGCTGTCGGAATCTCAAGAAAGAATGTTATTTGTGGGAGAGAAGGGTAGAGAACAAGAATTAATTGATATTTTCCACCGTTGGGGACTTCATGCAGTAGTTGCAGGGGAAGTGATTGAAGAACCTGTAGTTAGAATCTTATTTAAAGGAGAAATTGCGGCTAATATTCCTGCTAGAGCTTTATCTGAAGATACTCCCATTTATAAACGTGAATTACTCAAAGAAGCTCCCGAATACGCCCAAAAGGCGTGGCAATGGACAGCCGATAGTTTACCTGCTTGCGATTACGAAGGGTTATTTGTCGGGGAAAACTATCTGACTTGGAATGATATTTTACTAAAGTTACTTGATACTCCTACTATTGCTTCTAAACATTGGGTGTATCGGCAATACGATCATCAAGTACAAAATAATACTATCTTGTTTCCTGGTGGTGCAGATGCAGCAGTAATCAGAATACGCCCGATAGATGCTAAACCAGAAGAATGTAATACTGGGGTTGCTGCAACTACCGATTGTAATCCTCGTTATGTTTATCTCAATCCCTACGAAGGAGCAAAATATGCAGTAGTAGAAGCAGCGAGAAACTTAAGCTGTGTGGGTGCTGAACCGATTGCAGTTACGGATAATCTTAACTTTGGTAGTCCTGAAAAACCTATTGGATATTGGCAATTAGCGAATGCTTGTCGTGGTGTTGCGGATGCTTGTCGCGAAATGAACACCCCTGTTACTGGTGGTAATGTTTCTCTTTATAATGAAACCCTCGATTCTGATGGAAATCCTCAACCTATCTATCCTACTCCTGTAATTGGGATGGTGGGGTTAATTTCTGATATTACTAAAATTTGTGGACAATCTTGGGTTAATGAAGATGATGTTATCTATTTATTGGGTGATGGAGACGGGATGTATCGCGTATCTACGTTGGGCGCATCGGAATATCTGGCTGTGATTCACAATACTGTCGCAGGACAACCCCCTGTAATTGATTTTGAATTAGAAAAAGCAGTACAAGCAGCTTGTCGCTACGGAATTCGCCAAGGATGGGTACAGTCTGCCCATGATTGTGGGGAAGGTGGGTTGGCTGTAGCTTTGGCAGAGTCTTGTATTGGGAATGGTTTCGGTGCGGAAGTTAGTCTTAAGGTAACGACTCAACAGCGTCTGGATGAAGTGTTATTTGGTGAGTCGGGAAGTCGTATTGTGGTTTCGGTGAGTCCAGAAAAGGTGTCTGAATGGGAAGATTATCTGACAGAAGTTTTACAAGATAGCTGGAGTAAAATTGGAAAGGTAATGCCATCAGAATCATCGTTAAAAATTGACACCCAAAATAATTTAACGTTAATTAATGTTAAGATTGTTGACATGAAAAATATCTGGTATAGGGCAATACAAAACAGGCTTGAAGTATCTTAGGTATCTGTAGCCTGATTCTAACCAAAACCTATATCGACAAGACACGATCTCTCTAGTACTCACTACCTCAAAGAGGAGCTAAATAATAGGATGATGCGATATCAATCCCCCGACTCGGAGCAAAATTCCCCAATCTCCCATCTGGATCATAGACCAGATAAACCAGAAGAAGCCTGTGGGGTTTTTGGGGTTTATGCACCAGGAGAAGCAGTAGCTAAACTAACTTATTTTGGGTTGTATGCACTGCAACATCGAGGACAAGAGTCCGCAGGGATTGCTACCTTTGACGGCGAGGGATGCTCTCGGCGAAAGAGCAACAGCGTGGTTGGAAATGGTTCGGAAACCTCAGCATCCCCCACGCTCATATCCAATCGCCGTCTTGAGGAAAATCAGGTTCATTGTCATAAGGATATGGGCTTAGTTTCTCAGGTATTTAATGAAGAGATTTTAGAGAAGTTACCAGGATATATGGGCATTGGTCATACTCGTTACTCTACTACCGGGTCGAGTCTAAAGGTTAATGCCCAACCTGCGATATTAGATACTAGATTAGGGAAACTGGCTTTAGCCCATAATGGTAATTTAGTTAATGCTCTAGAACTTAGAGACGAATTAAGTAAGCGCGATCGCTGTTTTTTGACCACGACGGACTCAGAAGCGATCGCTTTAGCTATTGCGGAAAAAGTTGATGAAGGACAAGACTGGCTAGATGCTGCGGTTAGTGCCTTTAAGATGTGTGATGGTGCTTATAGTTTAGTAATTGGGACTCCTGAAGGCATGATGGGGGCGCGGGATCCTCATGGTATTCGCCCTTTGGTAATTGGGACTCTGGAGGGAGACAAAACTCGCTATGTGTTGTCTTCGGAAACCTGTGGCTTAGATATTATTGGCGCAGAATACCTGAGGGATGTTGAACCAGGGGAGTTAGTCTGGATTACCGAATCAGGTTTAGCTTCGTTACATTGGGCAAAAAAACCCGAAAGAAAGCTTTGTATCTTTGAGATGATTTACTTTGCTCGTCCTGATAGCATTATGCACGACGAGAGTTTATATAGCTACCGTTTGCGTTTGGGGGAACAACTAGCCAAAGAATCTTTTGTAGAAGCAGATATGGTAATGGGGGTTCCAGACTCAGGAATACCTGCTGCTATTGGCTTTTCTCGGGAGTCGGGGATTCCTTTTGGAGAAGGGTTAATTAAGAATCGTTATGTAGGGCGGACTTTCATTCAACCCACCCAAGGGATGCGAGAAGCGGGAATTAGGATGAAACTCAATACCCTAAAAGATGCGATCGCAGGAAAAAAAATTATTATTGTAGATGATTCTATTGTTCGTGGTACTACCAGTCGTAAAATAGTTAAGGCGTTAAGGGATGCAGGGGCAACAGAAGTACACATGAGAATTTCCTCTCCCCCTGTGACTCATCCTTGCTTTTATGGTATAGATACAGATAACCAAGATCACTTAATTGCTGCAACTAAATCTGTTAAGGAAATTGAACAGCAGATTGGGGTTGACACTCTAGCTTATCTGAGTTGGAAAGGGATGTTAAAAGTGACTGGAGAAAATCCTCAAAGTTTCTGTTCAGCTTGTTTTACAGGGGATTATCCCATTGATATTCCTGAAAGAGTTAAACGTTCTAAACTTATGTTAGAAAAAACTCAAGTTTAGTGTAAGTTTGGAGTGCCCTGCGGTAGTCGCTTTGCGTATGGAGTGACCGACCGTAGTCGCGTTTCCCTTAAAGAGTGATGAAAATTAGGATTCCTTGTGGATATCGATCTCAAAGTAAAGATTGTCTTCCTGAAATAGATTGGTTGCAATTTCAGTGGTTATACTCCAACTCAAAGACTAGAAATTGCGATCGCTTGGATTGGAAATGGGCGACGTTTTTCCCTAAGTTGTGGGCAAAAGAATTTTCCGCAGCTTAAAAACCAGGAATTAGCAAGTTTTGTAGCTCAAACTTGGTTACAAGAATACTGTCCTTGCATTTATTATTAATCGCCTAAGCTCGTTGAGGTAAATTCTACCCACTCAGGATGATTAACTATCTGGATCTTCTCCCAGTTCCCTTAATCTTGCTGCTAAACGTTCTGCTCGTTGGTATTCAGTTTCGTTATCGGGAAAAGTGCATTTAACCTGAATAGAAAGATTACTTTCAGTAGAACCCTCAGTAATATAAGGAATACCCACTTTACCACCAATTTTAAGACCAAAGGCAAGATTTACTTCTTCAACCTTAGCTACACTAAATTTTTTAAAGGCACTAACTGCATAAGCAGCATACCCTCGAATCATATGGGCTGCTTGCTGCATTTGTATTTTACTACCACCGCCTCCTCGACCAGGGCGACCGTCTTCATCCTCTAGATCGAGTTTAACAGGCTTTGTTTCAATGAAAAATTCGTATTCTTCACCATTCTCATCGGTGTAGGTCATTTTTTGAATTTCTGATAATTCAGACATGAGCAACTCCATAGACGGTTTTGGGTCAAATTGCTATAATTTTAAAGCTTTTAGGTTTTAAAGTGTCACCAATTACCTTTTCTGTTGTAGATGGCTAAACGCTATGCTTTAGTTATTGGTATTTCTGAATATAACAATTTGCGTTCCCTCGATAATGTAGTTAGAGATGCAGAAGCGATCGCGAATAAATTAGCAGCTAGTGGTTTTGAAGTAGAGCGATATCCTAGTAGATGGATTGAGGCTGAAGAAAGATACGAAATAACAACTACTTCTGTAACCAAAGATAAGTTATTACAAAAAATAGGAACATTTCTGTTTAAAACTGCTGAAAATAGTGAAGCTATTATCTATTTAGCAGGTCATGGTCTACGAGTAGAGAGTCCCTACATTGATCCTAAAGGTTATTTAGCAGTTTCTAATAGTCAGGGAAATGGAAATGGAGATTTGCTTTTTGCGGATCTTAATAACTTATTTGCAAAAGCTAGAAATGAAGCTCATTTAAGTAGTTTAGTCGTTTTACTTGATTGTTGTCATGCTGGGATGGCGTTGGAGGAAACAGTCGAACGAAAGATGTTTGATTCAGAGTTTTCAGCTTTTAGAGAACAAAGTAAATTTGGTATTTTGGCAGCTTGCCGTGGACATCAAGAAGCTTATGAAAAGGGAGAACATGGATTATTTACCAGCGCAGTACTTGAAGGATTAGAACCAAGTAATGCACGTAAGGATAGTGGTGTAATTTCTTTTGATAGATTAGCAGATTTTGTGCAAATGAAGTTACAGGGAAAAGGACAGGAATCAGTAGAATTATCTCTTCATGGTGCGTCAATTGAAATTGTGAATTATGCTCAAAATTTAATCCCAGAAAATGGTTCAAAATCGGGCAATAAACATGAATTAAATGAAATTTTACTAGAGCTTAACTATAATCAAGAAGATTCTGTATTTGCTCATTTTCTAGAAGAAGATTTATCTGTAGGTTTTTTCTTGATAAACTCTGATAGAGAAGGAGGTCAAAGGTGGCTTATTAATCGTTTTTGGCAAAAAAAAGTTCCTATTTCGACTGATGCCATCAAAAAGTACGTGGTTATCAAAAAACAATTGAAAAATACAACATTATGGGAAAAGATTAGTGTGGCATTAGAAGTAGAACAGTGTTCTGAAAAAGTAGAACAGTGTCCTGAAAAAATTTATCATAAAATTTATCATAAATTATACGAACATTGGAACAATCAAACAACAG